>NZ_JBMDJX010000010.1:0-183350 GCF_057809415.1 Chromobacterium sp. FG22
AACGGCAACGACCTGCTGGAAGGCGGGGCGGGCGACGACGGTCTGTTCGGCGAAGAAGGCAACGACACCTTGCGCGGCGGTGCAGGCAACGACACGCTGAATGGCGGCAACGGTGCTGACCTGCTGGAAGGCGGCGACGGCGACGACGTGATCTACGGCAATAATGATGGCGGTGGCTGGCGCGTAGAGGGTGACACCCTGCGTGGCGGCGCCGGCAACGACCAGTTGTTTGCCGGATGGAGAGGTTACGACAACGTGTTTGAAGGCGGCACCGGCAACGACACGCTGACCGGCAGCTATGCGCGCGACACCTATCTGTTCAATCTGGGCGATGGCCAGGACGTCATCATCGACAAGGCGGATGCACCGACGGTGAACGACGCCTACCGTGATGAGTTGGTGTTCGGTGTGGGCATCAAGGAAACCGACATCCAGGTGCTGCGCAGCGGCAACGATATGGTGTTCCGCCACATCAACGGCCAGGACAGCGTGACGGTGAAGGACTGGTTTGCCGATCGGGTGTACTGGATCGAGCAGATCACCTTCGCTTCCGGCGTGAAGTGGACGGCCGATCAGTTGATGAAGCAGGGCGTGCCGCTGGTCGGTTCCGAGTTGGGCGACACGCTGCGCGGCGGCAATGTCGATGACTGGATGCTGGGCAACGGCGGCAACGACTCGCTGTACGGCGGTAACGGCAACGACCTGCTGGAAGGCGGCGATGGTGACGACGGTTTGTTCGGCGAAGGGGGTAACGACACCCTGCGCGGCGGCGCCGGTAAGGACTCGCTGTACGGTGGTGATGGCGCCGACCTGCTGGAAGGAGGAGACGGTGATGATGTGATCATCGGTGGCAGCGGCGGCGGCTGGCGCGTTGAGGGTGACACCTTGCGCGGCGGCGCGGGCAACGATCAATTGACCGCGGCGTGGAACGGCTGGAACAACACGCTGGAAGGCGGCACCGGCAACGACACGCTGACCGGCAGCTATGCGCGCGACACCTATCTGTTCAATCTGGGCGATGGCCAGGACGTCATCATCGACAAGGCGGATGCACCGACGGTGAACGACGCCTACCGTGATGAGTTGGTGTTCGGTGTGGGCATCAAGGAAAGCGACATCCAGGTGCTGCGCAGCGGCAACGATATGGTGTTCCGCCACGTCAACGGCCAGGACAGCGTGACGGTGAAGGACTGGTTTGCCGATCGGGTGTACTGGATCGAACAGATCACCTTCGCTTCCGGCACGAAGTGGACCGCCGATCAGTTGATGAAGCAGGGGGTGCCCTTGTTGGGCACCGAGCTGGGCGATACCCTGCGCGGCGGCGCGCTTGACGATTGGCTGGTTGGCAACGGCGGCCATGACGCCTTGTACGGCGGCGAGGGCAACGATCTGTTGGTCGGCGGCCGCGGCAACGACGTGCTTGAGGGCGGCAACGGCAACGACACCTATCAGTTCGAGCGCGGCGATGGCCAGGACGGCATCACCGACACCGGCGGCCAGGATGTGTTGAAGTTCGGCCAGGGCGTCAATGCCGACCAGCTGTGGTTCAAGCGTCAGGGCGCCAGCCTGGAGGTCAGCGTGATCGGTACTGAGGACAAGGTGTCGATTAACAACTGGTTCGGCAATGCCGCGAACCAGATCGAGACCCTCCAGTCCGGCGACGGCAAGGCCCTGGCGGCCAGTCAGGTGCAGGCGCTGGTCAATGCGATGGCGGCCTTCAATCCGCCGGCCGCTGGCCAGGTCAACCTGCCGGACAACTATCAGGCGGCTTTGCAGCCGGTGTTGGCGTCCAGCTGGAAGTAAATCGCTGAGTGGTTCTCTGTAGACGGCCGGCCCCTAGGGGCCGGCTTTTTTCATACCTTCAGAATGGGCAGGGGGGCGAAGCGGCCGCCCAGCACATTGTGGGCGTCCTTGCCCCACCAGCTCTGGATGGCGGTGGCGTAGACCTGGCGGAAGTCGATGGCGCAAGGCAGGTTGCCGTCGTCGACGCCGGCCAATTGCGGGCTTTGCCCATACAGGCCGCCGCGCACGCGCCCGCCGGCGGCGAAATGGACGTTGGCGGTGCCGTGGTCGGTGCCGCGGTTGCCGTTTTCGCGCGGGCGGCGGCCGAATTCGGCGTAGCTGAGCACCAGGGTGTCGTCCCAGCGCCCCTGCTGTTGCAATTGCGTACGCAGCAGGGCGATGCCGTCGGCCAGCTCTCCCAGCAGCCGCGCCTGGGTGGGCGGCTGGTTGCCGTGGGTGTCGAAGCCGGTGAGCGTGATGCGGGCCACGGCGATGGATACGCCGCGGGACAGGGTGTCTGTCAGAGTCGCGACGGCCTGGGCGAAGGCTCCGGCCGGCCGGGGCGCGGCCATCGGCGAATCCGCCGCGGCCACGGGTTTGGCGGCTTGGCTCAGTTCGGCGGCGGCCTGGCGGATGTCGCCCTCCACCTTGAGAATGTGGCCCAGCGCGCCGCTGCCGGCATGGCCTTGGTCCGCGGCCAGTTTGGCCTGGCGCGCGAAGTCTTGCGGATTGCTCAGCACCACCGCGCGGGCGCCGCCGTCCAGCGGGCCCAGCGCCTGGCTGGACAACACCACGCCGTCGGCGGCGAATCCGCGCGGCGTCGGCTGCTCGCGGAACAATCGGGTCAACCAGCCCTCGCTCAGGTATTGCTGGCTATTGGATGCGGTTTCCCAAATCTCGATGGAACGGAAGTGGGACAGATTGGGATCGGGATAACCCACCCCTTGCAAGACCGCCAGCTCCTGCTGCTGCCATAGCGGGCGCAGGCCGGTCATGGCCGGATGCAGGCCCAGGCGTTCGTCCAGCGGCAGCACTTGGTCGCGGGGAATCGCGATGCCGGGGCGCAGCCGGTAATAGTCGGCGCTGGCGTAGGGCACCACGGTGTTGAGGCCGTCGTTGCCGCCCTTGAGTTCGATCAGCACCAACAGGCGTTGATAGCCGGCCGGCGCCAGCGCCCAGCTCAGATTGGGCAGCACGGACACCATCAGGCCGCCGGCCATGGCTTTGAGAAATTGTCGTCGCTGGAACATGGCTGGGTTTCCGTCAGTGAACTTGATAAACCGGGTCCAGCAGCAGCGGGGCGATGGCTTGCGCGCCGCTGTCGGATTCGGGCAGGGGATTGGCCGGCGGCAAGGCCAGCAAGAGCTTGGCGGCGTCCTGAGCGCTGCGGATTTGGTAGATGGCGCTCCATTCATCCGGCTGCAGCCTGATGGAACGCAGGCCGGCGGCCGCCAGCCGGTTGATGCGCGCCTCGCGTCCCTTCATTTCGTCCATGCCGCCGTCCGGCAGCGCAAAGGCGTTGCGCGCGGGCGCGGCGTCGCGGGCGATGCGGTCCAGGAACTGTTTGCGGCTGAGCAAGGTGGCGCTGTTGATCCAGGCCTCGCCGCCCGGCCAGCCTTTGACGTTGGGCGGCGCGAACACGTCCTGGCCCAACTGACGGTTGAGCCCGGCCAGCGCGCGCCAGTCCGGCGGGTTCAGGTCGAAGGTGACCAGGGTGCCTATGGTCAGCTCCAGCGGCGATTTCACCAACTGGCCCTGGCTGCTCCAGAACTGCGGGCTTAACAGCAGCGCGCGCAGCAAGGGCTTGATTTCGTAGCGGCTGTTGCGGAAGCCGGCGGCCAGCCGCTTGACGGCGGCCGGATCCGGCTTGGGCGAGACGAAGGCCTTCCACAGCTTGGCGGCGATGAACTCGGCGGTGGCCGGCTGTCGCAGCAGCAGGTCCAAGACATCGTCGCCGTTGAAGTCGCCCCGCTGGCCGAAGACGAGCTTGTCGCCGTCGTCGTGCAAGCGCGGACGGTTGACGAAGCGCTCGTCGCGATCCAGCCCCCAGCCGGTGAAGGCGCGCGCGGCTTCACGGATGTCCTGTTCGCTGTAATGGCCTTCGCCCAGGGTGAACAGCTCCATCACCTCGCGCGCGAAGTTCTCGTTCGGCTGGCCCTTGCGGTTATTGGCGGTGTCCAGATAGCGCATCATCGCCGGATCGCGGGCGACGGCGTGCAGCATGGCGCCGAAGTTGCCCAGCGCGTACTGGCGCAGCAAGACGTTTTGCCGATACATCAGTTGGGGCGAGCGCACCTTGTCCAGCGCGGAGACGAAGTGGTTGTGCCAGAACAGGGTCATTTTTTCGCTGAGCGGCGACGAGGTGTAGCGCATCTCGTTCAGCCACCAGCCGCGCAATTCCACCGCGTGCTCGGCGCGCAGCTTTTGCAGCGCCTTTTTCGCCTCTTCGTCTAAATTGGGCTGCCCCGGCCGCTCGAAGGCTTCGTCGACCCAGGACGGCGGCGGCGTGGCGGCGTTGGCCTGGCTATTGGCCAGCAGCCGATCCACCGCGGCTTCGCGGCTCAGCGGCGCGTACACGGCGATTTGCGCCGGGTTGGCGCCGAAGCCGGTGCGGGACAGCAAATGACGCGCGCCGGCGACGCCGATGCCGGCCTGGGCCAGCGCGGGCAGGCTGAGCGCGGCCAGCAGGAGCCCCAGCGCGGTTTTTGCGGTGAAGCGGATGGCCTCGGCCGCTCTAGTCGGCGGCTGGCCAAGGGTGGGCATGGGGTTCAAGCATGGTCTCCAAACGCGCCCGGAGCGGGCGTAAGCATGCATTCAGCTTAGAAGGCGCTTGTCATCGGCGTGTTAAGGCGCGGGCCCACTCTGTTAAGGATTGTTGGCTGCCAGCCGGCGGCCGCTGCGGTATACTGGCGCGCTGTCACCAGGGGTGCCCGCGGCGCGGGCTGAGAAAATACCCTGCAACCTGATCTGGGTCATGCCAGCGGAGGGAGCGTGATGCGCGGGCCAGGGCCCGCATTCCGCTTGCTCCGGACTATCGTGTACGGAGATATCCATGAAGCGCTTTTCCTCTTTGATAGCCGTTGCGCTGGCGGCGTCCAGCCTGGCCGCGTCGGCGGCCGAGCTGCGGGTGCTGTCGCACAGTTCTTTCACCGTGTCCAAGCCCTTGCTGGCCGAGTTCGAAAAGCAGAACGGCGCCAAGGTCTCCATCATCAAGGCCGGGGACGCCGGCGAGATGCTGAACAAGCTGATTCTGACCAAGGCCAATCCCATCGCCGACGTGGTGTTCGGCATCGACAACAGCCTGATCGGCAAGGCGCAGCAGGCCGGCGTGCTGGCTCCGGTGCCGGCGGCGCTGGCCCAGGGCGGCAAGGCCGCCTTGCCGGGCGCGGTGAGCATAGACTACGGCTACGTCACCCTCAATTACGACAAGGCCTGGTTCGCCCAGCGCCAGCTGGCGCTGCCCAAGACGCTGGAGGATTTGAGCAAGCCGGCCTACAAGAACCTGCTGGTGGTGCAAAATCCGGCCACGTCCAGCCCGGGCCTGGCTTTCATGTTGTCCACCATCGCCGCCATGGGCGAGGACAAGGCCTTCGCCTTCTGGGGCCGCTTGCGCGACAACGGGCTGAAGGTCAGCAAGGGTTGGAGCGAATCCTACTACACCGATTTCTCCAAGAACGGCGGCAGCCGTCCGCTGGTGGTCAGCTACGCGACCAGTCCGGCCGCCGAGGTGTTCTACAGCAAACAGAAACTGAACGACGCGCCCACCGGCAATCTGCCCTTGAAAGGCGGCGTGTTCCGCCAGGTGGAGGGCGCGGCCCTGGTCAAGGGCGGCAAGGAGGCGGCGCTGGGCGAGAAATTCATCGCCTTCCTGCGCTCCGAAGCGGTGCAGAAGGACGTGACCACCACCATGTGGATGTATCCGGTGATGGACAAGGTGAGCTTGGACCCGGTCTATCGTTTCGCGGAGCAGCCGGCCGCGCACGACACGCCGGACAGCAAGGCGATCGCCGAGCGCTCCCGCCAATGGGTGGCGCGCTGGACCCGAGTAGTGTTGAAGGGCGGGCAATGATTCCGGACATCGAAACGCCGCGGCTGTTGCTGCGCCATCTGGACCCGCAGACGCTGTGGCTGTGTCTGGCCGGTCAGCCGGAAACGGCGGCCGAGCTGCTGGGCGCGCCGCTGGCGGCGGAATGGTTGGACGAGCAGGACTTGATGAGCATGCGGCTGGACGACATCGAGCGCCAGCCCGACTACGCGCCCTGGTCGGTGCGCGCCTTGCTGCGCCGCGACGATCTGACGATGGTCGGCCACGTCAACTTCCACTCCTTGCCCGGCCATCCTTATCTGGGCGACTACGGCGACGTGGAATTGGGTTACACGATTTACCCGGCTTATCGCCGCCAGGGCTATGCCCGCGAAGCGGTGCTGGCGATGGGGGCCTGGGCGGCCCTGGCCGGCGCGCCGCGGCTGGTGCTGTCCATCGCGCCGGACAATCTGCCTTCGCAATGTTTGGCCGCGGATCTGGGCTTCGCCAAGGCGGGGCAAAGCGAGGATGAAGACGGGGTGGAGGATGTGTTGACCGCCCGCTGGCCGTTGAAGGGAACGCCGTTTTGATGTTGAGCCGTCGGAGCCGCCTGTTGCTGGCGGCGCCTCCTTTGCTGTTTTTGCTGGCGATGTCTATTTCGCCGTTGGCGCGGCTGTTGAAGGAGGGCGGCGAGCCGCTGTCCTTCGGTTTGCTGAGCGATTCCTATCTGCGCTGGCGCATGATGTGGTCGCTGCTGCAGGGTGCGGCGACCTGCGCGCTGGCCTTGCTGCTCGGCGTGCCGGCGGCGTGGGCGCTGGCTCGCTTCCGCTTCGCCGGGCGCGGCCTGGCGCTGCGCCTGCTGATGCTGCCCTTCGTGATGCCCACCCTGGTCGCCGGCGTCGGCGTGTTGGCGCTGTTCGGCCCTCAGGGTTTGAGCGGGCTGAACTTGCAGGATTCGCCCTGGCTGCTGCTGTACGGCAATCTGTTCTTCAATCTGCCGCTGGTGATCCGCGCGGCCGCCGATGGCTTCGCCCAGGTGCCGGCCAGCCGGCTGGCCGCGGCCCGCAGCCTGGGCGCCGGGCGTTGGCGCGCGTTCTGGCGCGTGGAATGGCCGGCGGCGCTGCCCTGGCTGTTGCCCAATCTATGCTTGGTCTTCCTCTACTGTTTCTCCGGCTTCGGCCTGGCGCTGTTGCTGGGCGGCCAGCGTTACGCCACGGTGGAAGTCGAGATTTACACGCTGGTGGCGTATGAGCTGAATCTGGCCGACGCCGGCGCGCTGGCCTTGCTGAGCCTGCTGGTGGCCGGCGGCGTCGCCGCGGTCTACGCCTGGCTGGAGGCGCGTTTGGGCGTGCCGGCGCGCTGTGAGCCGCTGCTCCCCGCGCCCGCGCGGACCTGGACGGACCGCGCCTGGCTGACGGCGGCCCTCGCCATTCTGTTGATCTTCGCCGGCTTGCCCTTGCTGGCGGTGCTGTGGAAAGCGCTGTCCGCGCTCGACGGCCTGGCCGGACTGTGGGACGAGGAATTGCGGCTGGCCTTGTTCAACTCGGCGCGTTTCACCTTGCTGACCGTATTGCTGTCCGGCCTGCTGGGCCTGTGCCACGCGCTGGCCGCCGGGCGCTGGCTGTGGTTGCGGGCCCTGGCCTTTCTGCCTTTCGTGGTGTCGCCGGTCTGCGTGGCGTTTGGCTTGCTGCTGCTCTATCCGAGCTGGAGCGCGGATTTGGCCATGCTGTTGGCAGCCTACGTCTTGCTGGCCTATCCCTTCGTCGCCAAAGCCGCCGGCGCGGCGCTGGACGGCATGCCGGAACATCTGGCGCAGGCGGCGCGCTCCCTGGGGGCCTCGCCCTGGCGGCTGTTCCGACGGGTGATCTGGCCCTTGTTGCAGCCGGCGCTGCGGCGCGGGCTGGCCTTCGCCGCCGCCACCGCGGTGGGGGAGTTCGCGGTGACCTTATTCCTGTCACGGCCGGAGTGGTTGACCCTGACCACCTTGATTTATCAGAAGCTGGGCCGGCCGGGCCAGGCCAACGCGGATGCGGCGATGCTGTTGTCCGGCCTGCTGATGGTGTTGGCGATGCTGGCTTTCGCCGTGATTGAAAGCGGCGCGGCCAGACCGGGGGAACCGGGAAAAGGAGACGGGCGTGCTTGAGCTCATAGGAATTGAAAAGCGCTTCGGCGCGCGGGTGGCGGTGGACGGCGTGTCGCTGGAGGTGGCCGCCGGGGAGACCCTGGCTCTGCTGGGACCGTCCGGCTGCGGCAAGAGCAGCTTGCTCAAAATCATCGCCGGCCTGCTGCCGCTGGACGGCGGCGCGGTTCGTTTCAACGGCGAGGACATCAGCCGGCTGCCGCCGGAGCGGCGCGGCTTCGCGCTGATGTTCCAGGATTTCGCCTTGTTTCCGCATCTGGACGTGCTTGGCAATGTGATGTTCGGTCTGATCGAACGGGGATCGTCCCGCGCCCAGGCCGCCGCCGCCGCCGCGGCGATGCTGGAGCGTTTGGGTCTGGGCGGTTATCAAGGGCGCAAGGTCTGGACCTTGTCCGGCGGCGAGCAACAGCGGGTGGCGCTGGCGCGTGCGATGGTGACCCGTCCGCGGCTCTTGCTGCTGGACGAGCCGTTCTCCAGCCTGGACGCGCATTTGCGCGGTCAGTTGCAAGGGGAGTTCGCGCAGTTGCTGGCGGAGTCCGGCATACCGGCCATTCTGGTCACGCACGACAGAGAGGAAGCGTTTGCGATGGCGAGCCGCGCCGCGGTGCTGCGCCAGGGGCGCATCGTGCAATGCGAGACGCCGCCGCAGCTGTTGGCCAGGCCGGCGAATGCGTGGCTGGCGCGCTTCATCGGCTATGAAAACGTGCTGGAGCACGCGGTGGTGCCGGGCCACGCGCTGCGGCTGGGGCCGCAGTACCCGCCGGCGCGCATCGAGTCGCTGACCTGGCTGGCGGACGGCGCCCGGGTGGAAGTGGCGGCGCAGGCGGGGCGGCTGAGCCTGAGCCTGTCCGCGCGGGAGGCGGCGAGCCTGGGCGCGGAACTGCGGCTTGGCGGCCAGTTTGGGTTGGGGGTGGACGCGTCCGCCCTGATTCCGTTCAGCGCAGGCTCTTGATGCGCTGTTCCATTTCCTCGAATTCCGGGCGTTCGCTGGAAAACAGCACTTTGCGGCCGAACTCGATGGCGCTGGGCGGCGGATAGCCCTGCATGCCGGCCAAGAGCACGGTCTTGATGCATTGCAATTCCTTGCTGTCCTCGTCCAGCTTCTGTTCCAGCAGCGCGCCCAGCGGCGACACCATGCCGTAGGACAGCAGGATGCCGAGGAAGGTGCCCACCAGCGCCGAGCCTATCATGCCGCCCAGCACCGCCGGCGGCGCGCCGACCGAGGCCATGGTGTTGACCACGCCCAGCACGGCGGCGACGATGCCGAAGGCCGGCAAGGCGTCGCCCAGGCGCTGGATGGCGGCGATAGGCGCCATGCCTTCCTGGTGGTGGGTTTCCAGTTCCACGTCCATCAGGCTCTCGATTTCGAAGGCGTTCAGATTGCCGCTGACCATGATGCGCAGATAGTCGCGGATGAAATTAAGCGCATGGTGGTCTTGAGCGATGGCCGGATACTTGCTGAAGACCGGGCTTTGTCCGGGGGCGTCGACATCGGCTTCCAGCGCCATCAGCCCTTCTTTGCGCGCCTTGGCCTGCAGTTCGTACAACAGGCACAGCAAGTCCAGCGCGCGGGCCTTGTTGTGGCGCGAGCCCTTGAGCGCGGCGGGCAGCGCGCGCGCCACCGCTTTCAGATTCTTGGTCTGGTTGGCGACGATGAAGGCGCCCAGCGCGCCGCCCAGAATCGCCATCATCTCGGTGGGCATCGCGGAGAGAATGGCGCCGATGGCGCCGCCGTGGATCAGAAAGGCGCCGAAGATCATGCCGATCACGACGAGGTAGCCGATGATTACATTCATATGTGGTAGTCCCAAGCAAAGTCAGACCGATGCCGGTCTGGCGCGTCGCCGCGGCGAACGCGGCGGGTCTGCGAGATAAAGAAGGCGGAAGGCCTGGGGCCGGCTCGAAGTCCGGCCGGTCGGTGTGGCGATGGCTGAGCGCGCAAGCGGCGCATGAGCATTTCGACGCGGCGTCAGCCGTGCAAGGCGCCGCGGCGCGCGGCCGGCTTTGAACCGGCTCTCAGACGCGAGGCGGCCGACGCGGCGGATTGGGCGGCGGCGGCGAGGGAAGGGCGGCGATGAAGTCGGGCCAGCCAGGCCTCGCCGCATGCGTCGCCATGGCCGGGCTCATGCCGGGCAGGGTCTGGCATTCTCCGCATCCGCCCAACTCGGCGGCGCAGTGGGCGTGGCCGCCGCTGGCCGCTTGCGCCGCGGCCGTGCCGTGGCCGAGGGCATAGGATGGACCGGCGCGGCCAAGGGCGCCGTCGGCGTGAACCGCGGCGTTGGCCAAGGGCAAGGCCTGCCAGAGCATGAACAGCAGCAGGGCCAGCCGGGTGATGGATTTGAATGCAGAAAGTCTCAATGCCCGTTTCCCATGAATCGCAGCGCAATCTAAATCAGGATCGGAGGGCTGGCAAGCCTAGATTCAGGCTTGAGCGCCAAGCGACGATATTTCCATGTTAATTAAATGGCATTTATCATGCCAATATCTTAATTGGAACTATTTATTAGTTTAAAAACTCTACCTTTGCTGCGTGCGCCGGGAAAAGGTCCGCGCGCATGCTTGACTCTAAGGTTGAATGGAAAATGATCAGTAGAAGACGAATTTTGGCTTGGAGCGGGGCCTTGCCCCTGCTGGCGCCGTTGGCGGCCAGCGTATTGAGTTCCGCTTGCGCCAGCGCTGCCGGGACGGCCAAAAGCTATCGGGTGGACGCCAGTCTGCAGTCCGAAAACCAGGATTCCAGAGTACGCAATCTGGTCTTCCATTACACTGCCGTGCCCAACGGCCTGGCGCTGGAAATGCTCACCCAGGGCCAGCACGGCGCCAGCGCGCACTACCTGGTGCCGGATGCCGCATTGCTGGGCATGTCCAACAAAGTGTACCAATTGGTGCCGGAGGAGCGCAGAGCCTGGCATGCCGGGCGCAGTTACTGGCAAGGGGACCGGCTGATCAACTCCAGCTCCATCGGCATCGAGATCGTGAACCTGGGCTATCCGTCTCCGGAAGAGGACGAACTGCCCTTGATGCGGCGGCAGTGGTTCGACTTCGATGAGGCGCAGGTCTCGGTGGTGGCGCAACTGGCGGCGGACATCATCGCGCGGCATCAGATTCCGCCGCACAAGGTGGTGGGGCATTCCGACGTGTCGCCGGGACGCAAGGTGGACCCGGGGCCGAAGTTCCCCTGGGAGCGTTTGTACCGCGACTACAATATCGGCGCCTGGCCGGAACGCGAGGCGGTCGAGTTCTACCTGCGCCGGGCGCCTTATCGCGGCGACGTGCGGGATCTGCAGAAACGCTTGCTGGATTACGGCTACGAGGCGCCGCAAACCGGCGTGCTGGACAAAGAGAGCCAGGACGTGGTGGCGGCCTTTCAGATGCATTTCCGGCCTGCGCGCTACGACGGCGCGCCGGATGCCGAGACTTCCGCGATCCTGGACGCCTTGCTGGAAAAATACTTCGACCGGCCGCGTCCGGGACGGACGCCGGGCTCGAAACCGGCCGCTGCGCCGAAGAAGGACAATGGAAAGGGCAGCGATACCTGGCCGCTGACGCCTTAGAACCTGTTCAAAGTCTGCTGCGCTTCAGCGATACGGCGTTAAAAACAAGCTCAAAATGCTCATGTACCACTTGTACATTCCGCTTTTTCGCTCGTTTTCGCCTTGTCTCGCCCTTGCTCGCGAGACATTGAACAGGCTCTTAGAACCTGTTCAATGTCTGCTGCGCTTCGTGAGGCGTGGCGCAGTGAGTACCGCTTCGGCCTGCTCATACGCCACGCCAACATTCCTCTTTCTCAGCCGTTTTCGTCTTGATCTCGCCCTTGTTCGCGGGGCATTGAACAGATGCTTATCAGGTTTCATCCTCGCCGGCGCTCAGGCCGGCGGAACCAAGGGACGGCTAGCCGTCCCTTTTTTGTCGCCGTCCGTCCGTCCGTCGGGCGGCCGGCCATGCCGGCCAAGGAGGGTGGGCGGCCGCGCTTAGTTTGTGCCATAACGATAATCAGACGGCGTCATTTAGAGTTATTAAGCACTTTCTGCATAAACAAGCATTTATTAGTAAGAAACACTTATTTCTAAAACAAAATAATTTGTAATAAAAACTATCAAATAGCCCTTTCAATTTAAATGCCACTTGTACTAGAATGCAATTGAACTGGTTGAGCTTATAAAAAAAGCCGAAACCTAAAAGTGATTGCTTACTAATTGCGGGATTTGGAAAGGAAGGTCGAAAATGAAACGTCTGCACGCACTTGGACTGGCAGCCCTGCTTTCCGCTCTTTCTACCGCAGCAATGGCCCAAGGCGGCCAAGTCCATTTCTACGGCGCCATCGTTGAAGGCGGCTGCAGCGCCCAAACTCACGAAGTGGCCAGCGCCGACGCGGCCCGCGCCAAGCCGGCTCTCGAACTCAATCAATGCGCCAGCCCGGCCAAGCTGACGCTGGATAGCGAAGCCGCCGCCCAGCAAGGCAAGATCGCCAGCCTGAACGTGCGCAAAGGCGAGAACCAGTTCAGCAGCCGCGATTTGCTGCGGAGCGCCACCGCCCGGGCCGGCGCGGTGAACCTAGTGGTCAATTACTTCTGATTGCAGTCCAAACCTGCTCAATAAATCAGCAAAAAACCCATTCAGCATTGACTGAGTGGGTTTTCTTTATTTGAAGTGTTGTTTTATTGCAAATATCGCTCAATCCTTAACAAACCCCTGAAATAAAACAAATATTCAAGATTGATTCATCAAATCGTTTAAAGTCGACGAGGCGTGTTTTTGCATAGATTTTAAAGAAAAAATTTAATATGAAACAAAAAAATCTACGCAATGGTTCCGCTTGATACTATGCGTCTGCGTTCCAGTACTGCAGGTCAGCACTGGCGGATGGTCCGCGACGCGGCATGCGAGGCTGCTGTGCGGTTTGAGAATGATTACCCTAGTCGGAGTCAAGAATGAAAAAATTTGTATTTGCTGGTTCCCTGATGGCTGTTGCCGCTTCTTCCATTTTCGCCGCCGCCGGCACCCTGGATGTTAAGGGCGAAATCGTTACCGCAGCTTGCGGCCTGGATTCCAAGAGCGTGAACCTGGAAGTGGGTCTGGGCAAAGTGCCGACCCATGTATTCAAGAAAGTGGGCGACCGTTCGGCTCCGACCCCGTTCCAAATGACCCTGACCGACTGCACCACCACCACGCTGAAGACCGTGGCTGTGATGTTCTCCGGCACCGCTGGCTCCAACAACGAACTGATGGCTCTGAAGAGCGGCGGCGCCAAAGGCGTGGGCGTTCGTCTGGTGAACACCAACAACGGCGACCAGATCAAGCTGAACCAGTACGGCACCGCCCTGAACCTGGTTGACGGCAACAACACCCTGAACTTCAGCGCTGCATACGAAGCCGACGGCGCCAAAGCCGGCGACGCCGTAACCGTGACCCCGGGTCAAGCGGATGCCTTCGCCGTATTCGATCTGCAGTACAAGTAATCCGCAGTTCGATTCAATAACGGAACCAAGCAAGGTTCCGGCTCCTGTTTCCTTGTGCCCTGAAGGTCTCATCGCTTAGGCGATGGTCTGGCCTGGTTTGTCCGCTGTCAGCAATGAGTAGTCTGCAAACCAGGGCATGAGGATAGTCATCTGCAAGCATTCCCCCAAGGCATACCCCTGCGCCTGACAAGCGGCGCGGCTTCGTCATTGCCTGACGGGACAGATTCAAGGCCGGCGCGCTTCGACGCGACGGTGTGTTTTGGGCCAGGCTGCCGCAGGCGGCGCGCACTTAAATCGGGATATCGGCAGGCATGAACAAGCATCGCATTTACATTGTGGCAGTGGCGCTGACGCTGGGCCCTTGCATTGCGCATGCGGTGGAGTTCAACGACGCCTTTTTGCAGCTGGACCCGAGCAGCAGCGTGAGCCTGGAGCAGTTCGAGCAGGCCGGTTATATCGTGCCGGGCCGCTATATCGCCGATGTGTATCTGAACCAGCGCTTTTTGCAGCAGCTGGAGCTGGATTTCCGCCCGGAAGGCGCGGATCAGACCGTGCGCCCGTGTTTGCCGCCGGATTTGATTCGCCAGCTGGGCCTGCGCTCCGGCATTGTCTGGCCGCAGAACGAGCAGTGCGTCGATTTGTCGGCGGTCAGCGCCGCAAAAGTACGCTACAGCAAGAGCAACGCGCGCCTGGACATCTCGGTGCCGCAGGCGGAACTGGCGTATCGCGATGAAGACTACGCGCCGCCGGAGACCTGGAACGACGGCGTGCCGGCCGCGATGCTGGATTACCGCGTATTCTATCAGCGCACCGACA
Organism: Chromobacterium sp. FG22; assembly: GCF_057809415.1. Classification (NCBI taxonomy): domain Bacteria; kingdom Pseudomonadati; phylum Pseudomonadota; class Betaproteobacteria; order Neisseriales; family Chromobacteriaceae; genus Chromobacterium; species Chromobacterium sp. FG22. The sequence continues at coordinate 14,222 of NZ_JBMDJX010000010.1, forward strand.
ACGGTCTTGGCGCCAGCAGCAGCAAGACCACCAGTTACGGCGTGGCCGGCGCCAACGCCGGCCCCTGGAGGCTGCGCTCCAATTACCAGTACGACGACAGCGCGACTAACCGCAGCCGTCTGAGCTGGAACAATACCCAGGTGTATCGCGATCTGCGCGGCATGCAGGCGCGTCTGACCCTGGGCGAAGTCTTCAAGACTTCCGAGATTTTCGACGCCTTCTCCATGCGCGGCGCCACGCTGAACAGCGACGACCGCATGATCCCGCAAAGCCTGCGCGGCTACGCGCCGCAGGTCAACGGCGTGGCCAAGACCAACGCCAAGGTGACCATCCGCAATCAAGGGCGGGTGCTGTACACCACCAATGTGCCGCCGGGCCCGTTTTCCATCCGCGATCTGAACAGCAGCACGCAAGGGCAGCTGGATGTGACCGTGGAGGAGGCGGACGGCAGCCAGCAGACCTTCACCGTCAATACCGCCTCGGTGCCCTTCCTGACGCGCAACGGTATGTGGCGTTACAAGGCGGCCATCGGCCAGGCGGATCAGAACGGCAGCGCGTCGCACCCGAACGTGGCCAGCGCCGAGGCGTCCTACGGCCTGACGCAGACCTTGTCGCTGTACAGCGGCTTCATCGCGTCCGCCGACTACCGTTCGCTGGCGATGGGCTTCGCCAAGGATCTCGGCAACTGGGGCGCTTTGTCCGCCGACGTGACCCAGGCCAACGCCCAATTGCGCGGCGGCCTGAATATGGCCGGCCGTTCTTACCGTTTCAACTACGCCAAGAAGTTTGAAAGCCTGGACGCGGACATCCGTCTGTTCGGCTACCGCTTCTCGGACCGCAACTTCCGTTCCTTCGGCCAATTCCTCAGCGATCTGGACGGCCAGAACTATATCAGCGACAAACAGCGGGTGGGCATGACCGCCAGCAAGACCTTTGGCCAGACCAATGTGTTTCTGTCGGCTGAAAAGTCCACTTATTGGAACGCCACCGCCACCCAGCGCGTGGATCTGTCGCTGAGCCGCGACGTCAATATCGGTTCCTTGCGCAACGTCAGCCTCAATCTGTCGGTGCAGAACCTGCGCGACCAGACCGGCAGCAGCAACCGCGTCTACCTGGGTTTGAGCATGCCGCTGGAGAACAACCGCCGCATCGGCTATGACGTGCAGGGCAGCGCCGGCAACACCAATCACACCGTCCGTTACTCGGACAGCAGCAACCCCAACCACAGCTACAACGTGGCGATGAGCGCGGACACCCGTTCCGGCAAGCCCTTGGTGTCCGGCGACTATCATTACACCGGCCGCGTCATGCAGGCCGACGTCTCGGCCAGCAAGCAGCAGGGCGGTTACAGCAGCCTGTCCGCGGGCTTGGGCAGCTCGCTGGTGCTGCACGCCGGGGGCCTGACCATGGGCAATAGCTACGGCGGCGAAACCCGCATGCTGGTGGACACCGACGGCGTGGCCGGCGTGCCGGTCTACGGCGTGTCGGCGCAGACCGACCGCAACGGCTACGCGATGCTGAGCAGCGTGGCGCCGTATTACAGCCAGGACGTGCGCCTGGACGACGACAATATGCCGGATTCGGTGGAGGCCAGTTCCGCGGTGCGCCGCGTGGTGTTGACCGAAGGCGCGGTGGGGCGCACCGAGTTCCCGGTCAAGGTCGGACGCAAGGCCTTGCTGACGGTGCGGCTGCCGGATGGCAAAATGCCGCCTTTGGGCGCCACCGTCAGCGACGTGGCCGGCAAGCGCGACGTCGGCATGGTGGGCGACGGCGGTCTGACCTTCGTCACCGGCTTGAGCCCGACGCCCAAGCTGGAAATCTCCTGGGGCAAGACGCGTTGCCGCGTGGACCCGCTGCCGGCCGATTACGAGCTGAGCCAGGGCAGTCGCGACATGGTGTGCGCGCCTCTCGCAGAATAAAGAATAAGGAATCGATATGAAAACGTTTCATCGCGCACTGGGGCTGGCGGGCGTGCTGGCCGCGCTGACCGCGCCGCTGGCGGCGCAGGCCAACATCCTGCTGGACCGCACCCGGATGATTTATCTGGAGCAGGACAAGAACGTCAGCATGGTGCTGAGCAACAAGAACCCGGAGCAACCTTATCTGGTTCAATCCTGGCTCAGCGACGGCGAGGGCAAGCGCCTGGCTTCCCCCTTCCTGGTGCTGCCGCCGCTGCAACGCATCGAGGCCGGCGAGAAGGGCGTGGTGCGCTTGAGCCGCATTCCCGACCCCAGCCTGCCGTCCGATCGGGAGTCGCTGTTTTATCTGAACGTGCAGGAAGTCCCGCCCAAGAGCGATAAGGACAATGTGCTGCAACTGGCGATCAAGTCGCGCATCAAGGTGTTCTACCGTCCCAAGGAAGCGCAATTGCCGCGCGGCGAAAACCCGGCCAACAAGCTGCAGCTGAGCTTTGACGCCGCCGCCGGCAAGCTGGTGTTCAAGAACCCCAGCCCCTATCACCTGACCCTGGTGGGCTTGGAACTGCCGGGCGACAAGAAGCCGCGCGATATGGACGGCCTGATGGTGCCGCCCAAGGGCGAGGCCCGTTTTGCGCTGAAGGCGCTGCCGGCCAGTCTGAAGCTGAGCAATATCAATGATTTCGGCGCTCAGGACACCTTTACCTTCGTTTGCGCGGACGGCCAGTGCCAGTACCGCGAAGACAAGAAATAATTCCGCAGGCGCACAGCGCAGGGAGAGCCCATGTTGAATCGTCGTTTGCCGCGTTTGCTATTGATGGCCGCGCTGGCCATGCTGCCGGCCTTGAGCCACGCTTTGGCGTGCAAGGAAGGGGGGCGCAATGGCAGCGTGATGATTACCGAGGACATAGGCTCCACGGTGGCGGTGCCCATCACCCTGCCAAGTGGCGAGATCATCTGGCACTCCTCGGTGCGCACGGTCAATGTCTCTTGCTACAAAGACCATAATGGCTTGCGGGAGGCGGAGGAGGTGTTCTTCTATCCTAACCCGCGCAAGGACAGTTCTCCGCAGGGGGTGCAGTTTGGCGTGATGTATAACGGGCGCCCCAATTTCGACCCCAATCTGCGGATTGCGACGGGTCAGGTCATTCCGAAGTGCCCGTCCAATATCGCATTGAATCAGTGCCCGACAACGGATTTTTCCTTGAGCTTCCAGGTGGTGATCGCCACCAAGACGCCGTATCCCGGCAATGGGAGCGTCGGCAAGTCGCAGTTTGAAGTCTTGCAGTTCGACGGGGTCGGCGGGATCAACGACATCAAGGGCAGCAATCTGGTTTACAAGGTGACCGGGCTGGACAAGATCCGTTTCATCCAGTGCGCGGTGAAGGTCAGCCTGAATCCGGCCAGCAATGCTTTGGACTTCGGCAAAATCGCCAAAACCGTCAAGGGGCTCAACCCGGCGGTGCCGCGCAGGGACTTTGCCCTGAAGCTTGAGAAAACCTGCGACGATCCGGTCAAGGTCAACGGCTATTTCCGCGGAATCAACGGCAAGGCGGATACCTATACCGCCACTTTGGTGAAAAAGAAGGACAACTCGGATAGCGGGCTTGGCTTGCAACTGTTTTACGGCGACGGACGTCAGCTGCGGCTGGAGCAGTCGGAGTTCCTGGCGGAGTTTTTCAAGGGCGACCGTCAGAAAACCGTGCCGATGTTCGCCACCATCGTCCCCACCAATATGGGCAAGGTGGAAGAAGGCCCGTTCCAGGGCACGGTCAATATCGATCTGGATTATATCTGAGCGGCTCGAGCCCTTTGGTATGAGGGCGGCGAGACGGCGAACTGAATTGGCGTAAGGAGTGGAGCAATGAAATTCAAGGCGATGGTGCTGGCTTTGGCGCTGGCGGCGCCGTTGGCGCAGGCGGCGGACGGCACCTTGAACGTTTTTGGCGAACTGGTGTTGAGCGCCTGCGGTCTGGATCCCAACTCGCAGAGCCTGGAAGTGGGCATGGGTCTGGTGTCCTCGCAGATGTTCCGCAAGATCGGCGACCGTTCCCGCCCGGTGTCCTTCGATATCCGGCTGACCGAGTGCTCCATCGACACCATGACCACGGTGGCGGTGCGTTTCAACGGAGAGGCCGACCGCGACAACGGCGAACTGATGGCGATCAACGGCAGCGCCGCCGGCGTGGGCATCCGCCTGATGGGACCGGGCGGCGGCGACATCGTGCTGGGCCAGTATTCGCCGCTGGTGGGCTTGACCAACGGCAGCAACACCCTGCGTTTCAACGCGATGTACGAATCCACCCGCGCGCCGGTGCCACAAGGGCAGGAGGGCGGCATCAAGCCGGGCTCGGCCAACGGCCTGGCTCAGTTCGACTTGCGCTATATGTAAGCGCATGCATGAAAACGGCCCTTCCGCCATATGGCGGAAGGGCCGTTTTCGTTTGGAGGCGGCGGACTCAGCCGGCCAGCCAGCTGCCGGGATGCGCCTCCAGCCAGGTTTTGATGCTCCTGGCGTCGTTGACGCGGGCGGCGCTGCCGCCGGCGGCCAGCAACACGATGATCAAGGGCTGGGAGCCCACGGTGGCCTGCAACACCATGCAGCGGCCGGCTTCCTGAATGTAGCCGGTTTTTTGCAGGGAAATCTCCCAGTCGCCTTCGCGCACCAGCGCGTTGCTGTTCTTGTATTGCAGCACGCGGCGGCTCACCGATTGAATCTGGTGCTTCTCCGTGGTGGTGAAGGCGCGGATCAGCGGATAGCCGTGCGCGGCGCGGACCATGCGGGCCAGGTCGGCGGCGGTGGAGGTGTTGCGCATGTCCAGACCGGTGGCGTCGTAAAAGATGGTCTCGCTCATGCCCAGGCTGCGGGCCTTGCGGTTCATGCGTTCCACGAAGGTGGCGCTGCCGCCCGGCAAGGCGGTGCGGGCCAGCGTGGCGGCGGCGCGGTTTTCCGACGACATCAGCGCCAGCAGCAGCATTTCCTTGCGGCTGAGGGTGGTGCCCACCGCCAGGCGCGAGGAGGTGTTTTTCACCCGGTCTATTTCGGCGTCGGATACCGTCACCTCCTGATCCAGCGAGGCGCCGGAATCCAGCAGCACCATGGCCGTCATCAATTTGGTGATGGAGGCGATGGGCATGCGTTGGTGGATGTTCTTTTGGTACAAGGGTTCGCCGGTGATGCCGTTGAGCACCAATACCGAATGCGAATTCAGCCGCGGAACGGATAGGTCGGCCATCTGCGAGGCCACCATCACGCTGGACGGCGCACCTGCCAGCACCGGCATGGCTAACGCCGCGGATACCAGCAGGCTTGCAATTTTCTTGATCATGCTTCACTCCAGGGAGAGCGGATATTAACGAATCGCGGACCGAAAAATAGGCTCGCGGCGTTTGCGCCGCAAGCCGTGTTTTATGCTCGGTCTAACTGTATTTTAAACAATGTTTTGACTGTGTATAGCCTGAATCGCAGCTTTTTTATATGCAGGCGCATCGGGGGTGTGAAGCGGGGGCGAACCGCGTAGAATCAGGCTATCTCCTCCGATGTCTCGACCCATGCTGCGCACCTATCCCAACAGTCCGTTCAAACTGCATCAACCATTCGAACCGGCCGGCGATCAGCCCGGCGCCATCGTCCAATTACTGGAAGGGCTGGGCGACGGCCTGTCCTACCAGACCTTGCTGGGGGTCACGGGTTCCGGCAAAACCTACACCATGGCCAACGTCATCGCCCAAAGCGGACGCCCGGCCATCATCATGGCGCACAACAAAACGCTGGCGGCGCAGCTCTACAGCGAGATGCGCGAGTTCTTTCCGGAAAACGCCGTCGAGTATTTCGTGTCCTACTACGACTACTATCAGCCGGAAGCCTATGTGCCCAGCCGCGATCTTTTCATCGAGAAAGATTCCAGCATCAACGAGCACATCGAGCAGATGCGCTTGTCGGCGACCAAGTCCATTCTGGAACGGCCGGACTGCATCATCGTCGCCACCGTCTCCGCCATTTACGGCATTGGCGACCCCTCCGACTACCATCAGATGATTCTGCATCTGAAGGAAGGGGAGACGCTGGCGCAGCGCGACATCATCAGCCGGCTGGCCACCATGCAGTACGATCGCAACGATATGGATTTCGGCCGCGGCACCTTCCGCGTGCGCGGCGATGTGATCGACATCTATCCGGCGGAAAGCAGCGACACCGCGCTGCGCGTCAGCATGTTCGACGACGAAGTGGAAACGCTGACCCTGTTCGATCCCCTGACCGGCACGACCAAGCAGCGGGTGGGGCGCTTCACGGTGTTTCCCTCCAGCCACTACGTGACGCCGCGCGACACCGTGCTGCGCGCCTGCGAGCACATCAAGGAAGAACTGCGCGCGCGCCTGGAGTGGTATCAGAAAGAGGGCAAGCTGGTGGAGGCTCAGCGCCTGGAGCAGCGCACCCGTTTTGACCTGGAAATGCTGTACGAGATGGGCTTTTGCAAAGGCATCGAAAACTATTCCCGACACTTCTCCGGCCGGGGCCCCGGCGATCCGCCGCCGACGCTGATCGATTACCTGCCCAAGAACGCCTTGATGTTCATCGACGAATCCCATGTCACCGTGCCCCAGGTGGGCGCCATGTACAAGGGCGACGCCGCGCGCAAGGCCAATCTGGTGGAGTACGGCTTCCGCCTGCCGTCTGCCACCGACAACCGGCCGTTGAAATTCCACGAATTCGAATTGCTGATGCCGCAAACCGTGTTCGTGTCCGCCACCCCGGCCAACTACGAGAAAGAACACGCCGGCCAGGTGGTGGAACAGGTGGTGCGTCCCACCGGCCTGGTGGACCCGGAGATGGAGGTACGGCCGGTAGCCACCCAGGTGGACGATCTCTTGTCCGAAATCCGTCTGCGCATGGAACGCGGCGAACGGGTGCTGGTGACCACGCTGACCAAGCGCATGGCCGAGCAACTGGCCGACTACTACACCGAGCACGGCATCAAGGTGCGCTATCTGCACAGCGACATCGATACTGTGGAACGGGTGGAAATCCTCCGAGATCTGCGCTTGGGCGTGTTCGACGTGCTGATCGGCATCAATCTGCTGCGCGAAGGCCTGGATATTCCGGAAGTCAGCCTGGTGGCCATCCTGGACGCGGACAAGGAAGGCTTCCTGCGTTCGGACCGTTCTCTGATCCAGACCATAGGCCGCGCCGCGCGCAACCTCAACGGCAGGGCCTTGCTTTACGCGGACCGCATCACCGATTCCATGAAGCGGGCGATGGACGAAACCGAGCGCCGCCGCGCCAAGCAGATGGCTTTCAACGCCGAGCACGGCATCGTGCCCAAGGGCGTGCAGAAGAAGATCAAGGACATCATCGACGGCGTTTACAGCGTGGAGGACGAACGCAAGAAGCTGGTGGACAAGGCCCGCGTGGCGATGTTGGACGAAAAGTCCCTGGCCAAGGAAATCAAGCGTCTGGAGAAGGAAATGATGGAGGCCGCGCGCAATCTGGAGTTCGAAAAGGCGGCCGGCCTGCGCGACCAGCTCAAGCATCTAAAAGAACAGGCCTGGATCAACGAGCTGTAAGAGCCTGTTCATAATCTGCTGCGCTGTGTGAAGCCTTGCACGACGAGTCGCGGGGTTTCCTGCCGACAGGCCCTGCCTTGTCCGATCTTGTCCGCGAGACGCCCCGCTCGATTCCGAGCGGGGCGTTGTCTTTTCAGCGCGCGTCCTCCGCGAGCCGGCGGCGGTAGCGCTGCGCCAAGGCCGCGCAGGCCATCAGCTGGATCTGATGGAACAGCATCAGCGGCAGCACGATGGAACCCAGCGCCGGCGCGGCGAACAACACCTTGGCCATGGGCACGCCGCTGGCCAGGCTTTTCTTGGAGCCGCAGAACACGATGGTGATCTGGTCCGCGCGAGAGAAGCCCAGCTTGCGGCTCAGCAAGAGGGTGATGGCCAGCAGCAGGCCCAGCAAGACCAGGTTGACCAGCAGCAGCGCGGCCAGCGCCTGCGGCGGCGTTTGTCGCCACAGACCGCTGATCACCGCGGCGCTGAAGGCGGTATAGACCACCAGCAGAATGGAGCCCTGATCGACATAGCGCAGCAAGCCCTTGTTGCGGTCCACCCAGCCGCCTATCCAGCGACGGGCGATCTGGCCGGCGATGAAGGGCAGCAGCAACTGCATCACGATGTCCAGAACCGGCCCCCAACCCTGGCCGACGCCGTGGTGCTTGACCACCAGCAGGCTGACCAGGAGCGGCGTGATGAAGATGCCCAGGATGTTGGAAGCGGTGGCGCTGCAAATGGCGGCCGGCACATTGCCTTGCGCCATGGAGGTGAAGGCGATGGACGATTGCACGGTGGAAGGCAGCATGCACAGATAGAGAACGCCGAGATAGAGTTCCGGCGTCAGCAGGGGCTGCAAGACGGGCCGCAAGGCCAGGCCGAGCGCGGGGAAGAGCAGGAAGGTGCAGCTCAGCACCACCAGGTGCAGCCGCCAATGCGCGGCGCCGGCCAGCACCGCCTCGCGCGACAATTTGGCGCCGTGCAGAAAGAACAACAACGCAATCGCCAGATTGGTGACGAGGTTGAAGACGGCGGCGACATCGCCGGAGCAGGGCAGCGCGGTGGCCAGCGCGACGGTGGCGAGCAGGGACAGCGTGAAGGCGTCGAGTAGTTTGGGCATGGGGCGATGCGGCGATGGCAAGGGATGCCGCTATTGAACCGCAGCTCAATTGAGAATACAAATGCATTTATCTGATCAATTGATGAGTAATTGATATGAATGTGACTTTGCGCCAACTGCGAGTGTTCCAGGCCGTGATCGAGCTGGGCGGCTTCAGCCGCGCCGGCGACGCGTTGGGCCTGACCCAGCCGGCGGTCAGCCGCGCGGTGCGGGAGCTGGAACAGGCTCTGGATCTGCGCTTGTTCGACCGCACCACGCGCGAGGTGGAGCCCACCGCCGCGGCTCGTCGTTTGCAGGGAAAGCTGACGCGGGTGCTGGAGGCGCTGCAGGACGCGCTGGGCGAAGCCCGGATGGAGGGCGCGCAGGCGCACGGCGTGGTGCGGGTGGCCAGCAGCCCCACCTTGTCGGCCAGCCTGATGCCTTTGTTGATCGCGCGGTGCCGGCAGCGCTATCCGCAGCTGAAGCTGGTGTTGCACGACCAGGTGCAGCGCCTGAACATAGACGCGGTCACGGGCGGACAGGTGGATTTCGGCCTGGTGGTGGAGCCCGACGCGGCAGCGGCGCTGGACAGCGAGCCCCTGCTGGAAGACGACTTCTGGCTGGTGTGCCGCAGCGACCACGCCTTGGCCGGCCAGGACGCGGCGCATTGGTCGCAACTGGACGGCCAGCCGCTGGTCTTGCTGGACCACAGCTCGGGCAGCCGCCGGCTGATAGACGACTTGCTGGCCCGGCACGGCCTGGCCTGCGAAGTGGCGCAGCAATTGGGGCACTCGCAGTCGGTGTTCCGCATGGTGGCGGCCGGCCTGGGCCTCAGCGTCGCGCCGGGACTGGCCATGCCGCCGCCCGCCGGCGGCGGCTTGAGCGTATTGCCCTTGCTGCCGGTGGAGAGGCGCCGCATCGTCTTGATCAAACGGCCCAACCGTTCCTTGTCGCCGCTGGCGCGGAAAGTGTGGCAGCTGGCGCTGGAAATGCGCGAGGAACTGGCCGCCGCGGCACGGCCGGCCGCCTGGGGTGGCTGAGCTCGCCGAGCCGCGCCGGCTGGAAAAGACGAAGGCGGCGGGCTATTTAGATACTACAGGGGCAAAAACGAGATCCGGACCGCCGCGCGGCCAAGCACAGCGCGGCGGGGCGCGGTCGCGGAAGCTCGCAGCCGGCGTCGATAGTGAAAACAGCCAGCACGAGATGGGCTAGATGGGGGAGACGATGCCGCAAATCTTGGTGGTTGACGACGAAGCCGTGTCCCGGCAATTCCTGACCGCGGTATTGCGGCAGCTGGGCATGGGCAAGATTTCCGAGGCGGTCGACGGCCTGGACGCGCTGATGCAGCTGGATGCCGGCGACCGGGCCTTTGATCTGATTTTTTGCGATCTGGACATGCCGCGCATGGACGGCGTCGAGTTCGTGCGTCATTTGGGCGAGAGGGCTTATTGCGGCAAATTGCTGATCACCAGCGGTTTCGACGAAAGAGTGCTGGACAGCGTGGCGGATCTGGCGCGAATGTACGCGCTGCGTTTGTGCGGCGTCTTGCCCAAGCCGGTGGATCCGGAGCAATTGCTGGCGATGCTGGCCGCGCCCGTCGCGCCCGGGGAGGCGGTGTGCCTGCCTTTGGAACGGATCAACAGCGAGGAACTGCGCCTGGGCATAGAGCGCGGCGAGGTGGTGCCGTTTTTTCAGCCGCAGGTGGATGTGGCCAGCGGCCGGGTGTTGAGCGTGGAAGTGCTGGCGCGCTGGCTGCATCCGCAGCTGGGCTTGCTCGGGCCGTTGCAGTTCATCGAACTGGCGGAACAAAGCGGCCTGATCACGCAGATGACCAAGCGTTTGTTCGCGGACGCGTCGCAAGCGCTCAAACGCCTGGACGGGCGGCAGCGTCTGGACATGTCGGTCAATCTTTCCATGCAATCCCTGAAGGACTCCAGTCTGGTGGCTGCTTTGGTTGCGATTGCGAACGAAGCCGATCTTGAGATGTCCCGGGTGACGTTCGAGGTCACGGAAAGCGGCGTGATGGCGGACCCGGCCTCGGCGCTGGAAATCATGACGCGCTTGCGTCTGAAAGGCGCCGGCCTGGCAATTGACGATTTCGGCACCGGCTTCGCCAGCATGGACCGGCTGGCGCGCATCCCGTTCACCGAATTGAAAATCGACAAGGGCTTCGTCATCGACGCCGCGAGCAACGCCACCAACCGCTCCATTTTCCTGGCCAGCGTGGAATTGGGCCGCCGGTTGGGCTTGAAAGTGGTGGCCGAGGGCGTGGCTTCCGAGGCCGAGTGGGGCTTGTGCCAGGCATTCGGCGTATCGGCGGCCCAAGGTTCCCTGATCTCCCCGCCGGTGGACGAGGCCTCCTTCGCCGAGTGGCTGGCGAATTGCGGCGGAGGCGTGCCGCAGTCGGCGCGGGATTGGGTATTCATTGCAGCGCACACCTAAGCGAGAAAACCATGAAACGACTTGGAATCCTGTTGTTGCTGCTCGGCCTGGCCGCCGCGGCGCCCTTAGCCGCGGCGGCCGACGCTTTGGCCAAGCCCGCCGGCAAGGCGGTGCTGGTGATCAGCGGCAACGTCGGCCAAAAAAACCAGGGCGACGTCGCCGCCTTCGACATGGCCATGCTGGCCAAACTGCCTCAGCGCAGTTTCAGCACCCACACGCCGTGGTATCCGGGCTTGACCCGCTTTTCGGGGCCCTTGCTGCGCGACGTGCTGGCCGCCGCCGGCGCCCACGGCAAACTGTTGAAAGCGGTGGCGCTGAACGACTACAAGACCGATATCCCCTTTGACGACGCCAGCCGCTTCGACGTGATCCTGGCGACCCAGATGAACGGCAAACCGATGCCGGTGCGGGAAAAAGGGCCCTTGTTCATCGTCTACCCCTACGATTCGCAAGAAGAGCTGCGTTCGGAGCTGTATTACAACCGTTCCGCCTGGCAACTCAAATCCCTGCAGGTGCATTGAGCGCGATGAAGACGCCGCAGCGAAGCTATTCCGCCTGGCGCAGCCTGATCTTGATCGGGGCGACGCTGGCCTGCGTGTTCGCCGGAGTGGCCTATATCCAGGTGCGGCAGGCGGACATGCTGAACACCGCGGCGCGCTACGAAGGCGACAATATCGTATGGGCCTACTTTCAGCTCGAAACCGAATCGATGCGGCTGCAGACGACGATAGAACATGTGCTGAACCATGAGCAGGACCGGGCCGAACTGCAGGAGCGCTACGACATCTTCGTCAGCCGCGTGGGCGTGGTCGACCACGGCCTGTATTCCAGCCTGCTGGACGGCACCCAGGAATACCAGCAGGCCCGGCCCAAACTGGACGCCTTCATCCGCAAGGCCGACGCCTATTTCGGCCGCCAATCCGGCGCGGAGCTGGAACTGGACGGCCTGCGGCGGCTGGACACCGAACTGGACTTGCTGAGCGGTCCGCTGCACGACCTGTCGCTGGTGGCCAACCAGCGCATGGCGGAACAGGTAGACGCGCGCAATAAAAGCATGCAGCAGCACATCGTGGTCAGCAATTGGCTGATGGCCTTCGAATGGGCGCTGATCCTGGGCTTCGCCACCATCGTGGTGCGGCAGCTGCGGCAACTGGAACGCCGGCGCCACGAACTGGAGGAACTGACCGACGTGCTGGAGCAGGCCCGGGTTCAGGCCGAGGCCGGCAGCATGGCGAAAAGCGTGTTTCTCGCCAATATGAGCCATGAAATCCGCACCCCGCTCAACGGCGTGCTGGGCATGCTCTCCTTGCTGGGGGATTGCAATCCCACGCCGGTGCAGGCCGATTACATCAAGACCGCCGAAGAATCCGCCCGCCACCTGATGGCCCTGTTGAACGACGTGCTGGACGCCAGCAAGCTGGAATCGGGCAAGCTCGATCTGCTGCCCACGGTGTGCAATCTGCGGCAACTGCTGCTGCAATGCGAAAGCCTGATGCGCGGACAAGCGGTGTCCAAAGGGCTGGCCATGCGCATGGCGCTGGATTTGAACGTGCCCGAATGGGTGTTGTGCGATCCCACCCGCTTGCGGCAGATCCTGCTCAATCTGCTTAGCAACGCGATCAAGTTCACCGAGATCGGCGCGGTGACCATACAGGCGGAGGCCGCGGAATCGGGCGCGGAAGCCGGCGCCGTGCTGCGGATCACGGTCCGGGACACAGGCATCGGCATGGACGACGCCACGCTGGCGCGCTTGTTCAAGCGTTTCTCCCAGGGCGACAGCTCCACCGTGCGTCAGTACGGCGGCAGCGGCCTGGGGCTGGAGATTTCCCAGAACCTGGCGCAGCTGATGGGTGGCGACATCACCGTGCACAGCGCGCTGGGCGCCGGCAGCGTCTTCGTGCTGTCGCTGCCTTTGCAGGCGATGAACGCGCCGGAGGGCCGGGCCAAGACGGGCTCGGAAGCGGACCCGGCGGGGCTGGAGCGTCAGCTGCGCGTCCTGGTGGTGGACGACAATCCGATCAACCGCAAATACATGCAGGCGATGCTGCAAAAGCAAGGGCATCTGGTCACCGTGATCCAGGACGGCGCGGAAGCCGTGGAGGCGGCCGCCCGGCAGCCCTTCGACTTGGTCTTGATGGACTTGCACATGCCTGCGATGGACGGCATCGAGGCGACCGGGCATTTGCGCGAGCGCGCGATGACGCCGGGGATGAAGATCGTCGCGCTGACGGCGGACGTCCTCGCGGAAACGCGGGACAAGGCTCTGGCCGGCGGCCTGGACGATTTCCTGGCCAAACCGCTGCATGTGACGGAGTTTCACGCCATGCTGGAGCGTCAGTTCGGCAATGGGCCGGCGCGGGAGCCGAACGCCGAGCCCACCTTGCTGCCGGCCTTGCTGGACGTGGCGATGATCGAAAAAATGACCGAAATGCTGACCCTGGAAAAATACCGGGAGCTGGTGGCGCAATTCTTCGCCGGCAAGGTGGGCCGGGTCGACGAGCTGCTGGCCGCCGCGCTGGCTGGTCAGAGAGATCAGGTGCGACGCCATTCGCACAATCTGAAGGGGGCCGCGCTGACCCTGGGCTTCAGCGCGCTGGGCGGATCCTGCGCCGGGCTGGAGCGCTTGGCGCTGGCGGCGGAGGAGGGCTTGGCCGACGAGGCGGAAAGAGTGGGCCTGCTATTCGACTCGACGCGCAGCGCCTGCATCGCGGCCGGCTATCTGGCCGGCATGGATTTGCCGGCGCTGCGTTAGCGGCGGGGGCGGAGGGAAAATAGCCGGCGCCTTTCTCGCGGGCGCGTAGCCGGCGGCGGAAGTGATAAGATCGGGGCGAGTGGGTGCCTGAATCCCATACTGAATAAAAATAGAGAGCCGAAGCCGTCCATGAGCCAAAACGATTGCTTGTCCATTTTATTTGTTTGCATGGGAAACATCTGCCGGTCGCCAACGGCGGAAGGGGTGATGCGCGCCAAGCTGAAGCGCGAGGGCCTGGAGGCGCGGATTGAAGTGGAGTCGGCGGGCACGCACGGCTACCATGTCGGCGAAGCGCCGGACCGGCGCACCTGTCAGGCGGCGCTGCGTCGCGGCTACGACCTGTCCGATTTGCGGGCAAGACAGGTGGAGGCGCGCGATTTCGAGCGTTTCGACTGGATTTTGGCCGCCGACCGGCAAAATTTGGCTTTGTTAAATACCCAATGTCCGCCATCCTATCGGGGCAAGCTGCATTTGCTGCTGGAGCCGCTGTCCGGCGCCGCCCGCGACGTGCCCGATCCCTATTACGGCGGCGCAGGCGGTTTCGACACCGTGCTGGATCTGGTGGAGGCGGCTTGCGACGCCTGGCTGGCCCGCATCGCGGACGCTGAAACGGAGCCGGCGCCATGAAGCCGTTTGACGCGGCGGCGCCGCGCGCGCGGGCTGTTTTTACAATAACCAGAGAAAGCCAAGGACGCGTATGGGGCAGCTGACGAGGGGAAACGCGGCCAAGAAGCCGCTGGACGTAGTGCCCAGCCACAACGCCGACATTATCTTGCCCAAGCAGGCCGGCAAAGTGCCCTTGGCCAGCCAGGCGGTGATCGTCATCGGCTCTTCCACCGGCGGTACGGAGGCGCTGCGCACCTTGCTGACCGCGCTGCCGGTCTCGATGCCGCCCATCCTGATTACCCAGCATATGCCGGAGATGTTCACCCATTCCTTCGCCACGCGGCTGAACACCTTGTGCAAGCTGACGGTGAAGGAAGCCGAGGACAATGAACGGCTGCAAAACGGCACCGTCTACATTGCGCCCGGCCACTCCCATCTGCTGATCAAGCCGGCGCCCACCATAGGCTACGCCATCGGCCTGCACGCCGGGCCGCCGGTCAACCGGCATCGCCCGTCCGTGGACGTGCTGTTCCGCTCCGCCGCCAATCTGGTGGGCAAGAACTGCATCGGCGTGATCCTGACCGGCATGGGGCGGGACGGTGCCAGTGGCATGCTGGAGCTCAAGCAGGCCGGCGCCTGGAACATCGCCCAGGACGAAGCCAGCTGCGTGGTGTTCGGCATGCCCAAGGAGGCCATTGCCATGGGCGGCGCGCACGAAGTGCTGGCCTTGGAAAGCATCGCCACGCGTTTGTCGGTGCTGGCCACGCAAAAGCAACAACAAGCCGGCGGCTCGGCTTAACCCTCTGATAGAACAAGAAGACATGAAGTATCTCCCTATTCTGGTGGTGGAAGACGACGCGGACCTGCGCGAAGCCATCGTCGACACCCTAAGCCTGGCCGGTTATCCCACCTTGGAGGCCGGCGACGGCGCCGCGGCCCTGGCCAAATTGAAAGAAGCCCCGGTGGGGCTGATCGTATCCGACGCCCAGATGGCGCCGATGGACGGCTACGCGTTGTTCGAGGAAGCGAAAAAACGCTATCCCGGCGTGCCCTTCATCCTGATGACCGCCTACGGCGTCATCGAAAGGGCGATTGAACTGCTGCGCGCGGGCGCCGCGCATTACCTGCTCAAGCCTTTCGAGCCGGCCAGCCTGATCGCCGAAGTGGAAAAGCATTTGCTGCGCATGCCCAGCGAGACGAGCGGCGAGGTGGTGGCCGAGTCAGCCGCGATGCGGCAGCTGTTCGCGCTGGCCGGCCGCGTGGCCGGCAGCGACGTCAGCGTGATGATCTCCGGCCCCAGCGGCGTGGGCAAGGAAGTGCTGGCGCGCTACATCCATCGGCACTCCAAGCGCTGCGAAGGGCCTTTCGTCGCGGTCAACTGCGCGGCGATCCCGGAAAACCTGCTGGAGTCCACCTTGTTCGGCCATGAGCGCGGCGCGTTCACCGGCGCGGCCCAGGCCTTGCCGGGCAAGTTCGAACAGGCGCAGGGCGGCACCATCCTGCTGGACGAAGTCACCGAGATGCCGTTGTCGCTGCAGGCCAAGCTGCTGCGCGTGCTGCAGGAGCGGGAAGTGGAGCGCGTCGGCGGCACGCGCACCCTGAAGCTGGACATCCGCGTGCTGGCCACGTCCAACCGCGATTTGCAGGCCGCGGTGGACGCGGGGCAATTTCGCGAGGACCTGTATTTCCGTTTGAACGTGTTCCCGATGCGCATTCCCGCGCTGGCCGAACGACGCGACGATATTCTGCCGCTGGCACGAATCATGCTTAAAAAGTACGCAGAGGCCGCCGGAAGAGGCAATCTGATCCTGTCCGAGGATGCGGAACGTCATTTGACGGCCTATAGTTGGGAGGGTAACATCCGCGAACTGGAGAATGTGGTGCAGCGGGCGGTGATTCTTGCCGCCGGGGCGGAAATTTTTGCCGCCGACCTGCTGCTGGATCACGACTCCGGCGCGGCTCAGGTTACCCGGACAGCGTCTGAAAAAGACTATTCCGTGTCGGATGAAACCGACATGAAAACGCTAGAGAAACGCCATATTCTGGAAACCTTGACCGCAGTGGGCGGCGTCAAGAAGCTGGCCGCGGAAAAACTGGGCATCAGCGAGCGCACCTTGCGCTATAAATTGCAGCGTTACCGTGATGAAGACGCAGCCGACGGATGTCAGGAGGTTCCAGATGGAAATGGCTTGGAGTAACCATGTCAGTGCCAAATATCGATCAACTGTTGGGCGAGCTGCGCACCGCCTCGGCCCTGGCCGCGGGCAAGCCCGCCGCTACGGCCCCGGAAGCGTCCCAGGTGGACTTCTCCGCTGTGCTAAAGTCCACCTTGGAGCAGGTGAATTCGGCGCAGCAGACTTCGCAGGAGATGCAGAAGCAATTTGAATTGGGTGACGAGGGGGTCAACCTGCAGGACGTGATGGTGTCGCTGCAGAAAGCCAGCCTGTCGTTCCAGACCATGGTTCAGGCGCGCAACAAGCTGGTCACCGCCTATCAGGAAATCATGAATACCCAAGTCTAGCGCTGCCGGACCCGACCAGCCGGCGGCGGTGGGCTCGAACCTAAAACCACTGTATGGCTGACCTGGCAGAAGAAAACGCTACGCCCGTTTGGCGAAGCCGCATGAATGAAGCGTCCGATCGCTTCAAAGCGCTTCCCAACAATAAAAAAGTCCTGTTCCTCGCGGCGGTAGCCGCCATTTTCGCTGTTATCGTGGGCGCGGTGGTGTTGAACCGCACGCCCAGCTATAAAGTCCTGTTCTCCAATATCTCCGACCGCGACGGCGGGCAGGTGGCCGCTTCGCTGCAGCAGATGAACGTGCCGTATCAGTTGGGCGAGGGCGGCACCATCTCCGTGCCCTCGGACAAGGTCTACGACGCGCGCCTGAAACTGGCGGCGCAAGGCCTGCCCAAGGCCGGCGGCGTCGGTTTCGAACTGATGGACAATCAGAAGTTCGGCATCAGCCAGTTCGCCGAGCAAGTCAATTACCAGCGCGCCATTGAGGGCGAGCTGGCGCGCACCATTGAAGCGGTGGGCTCGGTGGAGACCGCCCGCGTCCATATCGCCATTCCCAAGCAAAGCGTCTTCGTGCGAGAACAGCAGCAGCCCACCGCCTCGGTGATGCTGAGCCTGTTCCGCGGCCGCATGCTGGACGCCGGGCAGATCGCCGGCATTTTGCACTTGGTGTCCAGCTCGGTGCCCAATCTGCCGGTCAAGAACGTCACCATCGTCGATCAGGACGGCAATCTGCTGTCCAAACAGAACGGGCCGGACGAGAACTCGGGCCTGGATCAGCGCCAGCTGGGCTATGTGCGCCAGGTGGAAGAGGGCTACGTCAAGCGCATCGAAGATATCCTGGAGCCGATCTTCGGCAAGGGCAATTCTCGCGCCCAGGTCACCGCCAGCGTCGATTTCGCCGAGGTGGAGCAGACCTCGGAAACCTTCAAGCCCAATTCCAGCCCCAATCCGTCCTCCACCCGCAGCCAGCAGATCAGCGAAAAACTGAACAACGGCGCGGCGTTGCCGTCCGGCGTGCCGGGGGCTTTGTCCAATCAGCCGCCGTCGGCCGCCTCCGCTCCGATCACCTTGCCGCCGGGCGCCGCGCCGGGCACCGCCACGCTGTCCGGCCAGACCATGGGCGCGTCCGGCACGCTGCAACGCGACATCACCACCAATTACGAAGTCGACAAGACCATCCAGCACACCAAGATGCCGCAGGGCGGCGTCAAGCGCCTATCGGCCGCCGTGGTGGTCAATTACCGGCGCATGCCGGACAAGAACGGCGAAATGAAGCCGACGCCGCTGACCCCGCAGGAGGTTCAGCAGATCAATAATCTGGTCAAGGAGGCGATGGGCTTCAACACCCAGCGCGGCGACACCCTAAACGTGGTCAACGCCGCCTTCGCCGACGCCGAAGTGCCGGCGACGCTGCAGGAAAAAGTCACCGACTACGTGGCCAGCAACGGCTCCAGCCTGATCAAGTACGGCCTGCTGACCATCGCGGTGCTCTACCTGCTGTTCGGCGTGGTGCGGCCCATCATGCGCGATCTGGTCAAGCCGCCGGCGCCGGCCAAGGGCAGCGAAGAAGAGGCCGCGGCGCAGGCCGCCGCCGCGGGCGGCCGCCTGCTGGGCGTGGCCGGAGAAGAAGGCGAGGAGGGCGCGGCCGGTCACGCCGGCGGCGCCGCGGGCGGCGGCGATCCGCGCGAAGCGCAGATGCGGCAATACACCACCAATCTGGAAGCGGTGCGTGAAATGGTGAAATCCGATCCGCGCATGGCGGCCCAGATCATCAAGGAATGGATAAGCGCCGATGAGTGAGAACGGAGTGCGCAAAAGCGCGGTGTTGCTGTTTAGCCTGGGGCAGGCCGAGGCGGTGGAGGTGTTCAAATACCTCGGTCCCAAGGAGGTGCAGAAAATTTCGCTGGCGATGGCGGCGATCAATAATCTGAGCTACGAACAGATCGACGAGGTGGTCAGCGAGTTCAAGGGCGAGTGCGCGGCGCGCGCCAGCATCGGCGCGTCCGACGAATACCTGCGCAATGTGCTGATCGAGGCGCTGGGCCCGGACAAGGCGGCCAACCTGCTGGACAAGATCATGCAGGGCAACGACCACAGCGGCATCGAAAGCCTGAAGTGGATGGACCCTTCTTCCGCCGCGGACCTGATCCGCAACGAACACCCGCAGATCATCGCCACCATTCTGGTGCATCTGGAGCCGGATCTGTCCAGCTCCATTCTGTCCTTCTTCCCGGAGCGGATGCGCAACGAAGTGCTGATCCGGACCGCCACGCTGGAGGGCGTGCAGCCGCAGGCGCTGCGCGAACTGAACGACGTGCTGACCCAGCTCTTGTCCGGTTCCGACCGCATCAAGAAGAGCGCGGCCGGCGGCATTGGCCTGACCGCGGAAATCCTCAACTTCATGGGCTCCAACGTCGAGGCCGCCGCGCTAAACTACATCCGCGAGTACGACCCGGAACTGGCTCAGCGCATTCAGGACAAGATGTTCGTGTTCGAGAACATCCTGGAAATCGACGACCGTTCGATCCAGACCATTCTGCGCGAAGTGCAGTCCGATTCTCTGGTCATCGCGCTCAAAGGCACCAGCGCCGAGCTCAAGGACAAAATCTTCCGCAATATGTCGCAGCGGGCCGCGGAAATGCTGCGCGACGACCTGGAGTCCAAGGGGCCGGTCAAGCTGTCCGAAGTGGAGGCCGAGCAGAAGGAAATCCTCAAGGTGGTGCGCAAGCTCGCCGACGACGGCCAGATCGTGCTAGGCAGCAAGGGCGGTGATGAAGGTCTCGTCGAGTAATCCCATCATCCCCGGCGAGGAGCTGGAGGGCTGGAGCAGTTGGAGTCCCAACGCGCTGGACGGCCTGACCCAGAGACTGACGCCGGTGCAACTGATGGAGCTGGCGCAGCAGCGCCGCCGCCAGCAGGAGCAGGCGCAGGCGGAGTCCGCCGCCGAGCCGGCCCCGGCCGAGCCCGAAGCGGAAACCGGCGGGGCCGAAAACGAGCGCGCGGTCAGCGGTTATCCCACCGCGGCGGAGCTGGAAGCCATCCATCAGGAAGCCTGGCAATCCGGTCATGAGGCCGGGGAGGAAGCCGGCCGCGCCGCCGGTTATCAAGAAGGTTTGACCGCCGGGCGCGAGCAGGGTCTGGCCGAGGTGCGCGCCGAGCAGGAGGCCCGCTTCGCTGCGGCCTGGCAGCCGCTGCAAGCGCTGGCGGCAGGGCTGGCGCAAGATATTTCCCGTTTTGAAACCGAATTGTCGGCGGACTGGCTGGCGCTGGCGCTGGAGCTCGCCGGCCAGCTGAGCCATGGGCTGGCGCGGCAGAATCCTTTGTTGATTCAGGAGTTGCTGCGCGAGGCGCTGGAGGACTTGCCGGCCACGCTGGCTCAGGCGCGGCTGCGCTTGAACCCGGCGGATCTGGCCGTGGCGCGGGAGTTTCTGGCCCAGGAGACGCCGGAAACCCAGTGGCAATGGATAGAGGATCCGGAAGTGGAGCGCGGCGGCTGCGTGATAGACACCGCGGCGTTGCGGCTGGATCTGACCATGAACACCCGCATCGCCGCCATGCGCAAAGCCTTGGGAATGGACGATGAGCCCGCCGCTGATTGAGCGCCAGCGCGCCTGGCTGCGCGATTGCGCGGACAGCGCGCGCGCCGCCAAGCTGTGGCAGCCCTGCGGCAAGCTGGTCCGCGTCACCGGCATGGTGATGGAGGCGGTGGGCCTCAAGCTGCCGGTGGGCAGCGCCTGCCAGGTGGCCCTGGCGGATAAGCGCTTGGTGGAAGCCGAGGTGGTGGGCTTCTCCGGCGACAAAGTCTTTCTGATGCCGCTGAGCAATGTGCATGGCTTGCTGCCGGGCACGCCGGTGATGCCGCTGACGCCGCAGCACCCGCCGCAATTCGGCAAGACCCGGGCCCAGGCCGCCGGCGACGGCGCGTCCGGCCGCATGGTGCCGGTGGGGCTCAGTCTGTTGGGCCGGGTGCTGGACTCGCTGGGCCGGCCGCTGGACGGCAAGGGCGACATTCACCCCGACGCCTGGTTTCCCTTGCACAGCCAGCCGATGAACCCGCTGGACCGATCGCCGGTGCGCGATGTGCTGGATGTCGGCGTGCGCGCCATCAACGGTCTGTTGACGGTGGGGCGCGGCCAGCGTCTGGGCCTGTTCGCCGGCTCCGGCGTGGGCAAATCGGTGTTGCTGGGCATGATGGCGCGCTTCACCAAGGCCGACGTGGTGGTGGTGGGCCTGATCGGCGAACGCGGCCGCGAGGTCAAGGACTTCATCGAAAACATTCTCGGCGACGAGGGTATCGCCCGCTCGGTGGTGGTGGCCGCGCCGGCGGACATGCCGCCGCTGATGCGGCTGCACGGCGCTGCCTACGCCACCGCGCTGGCCGAGTATTTCCGCGCCCAGGGCCTGGACGTATTGCTGCTGATGGACTCGGTGACCCGTTACGCGATGGCGCAACGCGAGATCGCGCTGGCCATCGGCGAGCCGCCGGTGACCAAGGGCTATCCGCCGTCGGTGTTCGCGCGCCTGCCGCAATTGATCGAGCGCGCCGGCAACGCCGCCGAGGGCGGCGGCTCCATCACCGGCTTCTACACGGTGCTGTCCGAGGGCGACGATCAGCAGGATCCGATCGCGGACTCGGCGCGCGCCATTCTGGACGGCCACTTCGTGCTGTCGCGCGAACTGGCCGAATCCGGCCACTATCCGTCCATCGACATCGAGCAGTCCATCAGCCGGGTGATGGTGGACGTGGTGCCGCAGTCGCA
The DNA here is from genome assembly GCF_057809415.1 of Chromobacterium sp. FG22. Classification (NCBI taxonomy): domain Bacteria; kingdom Pseudomonadati; phylum Pseudomonadota; class Betaproteobacteria; order Neisseriales; family Chromobacteriaceae; genus Chromobacterium; species Chromobacterium sp. FG22. The sequence continues at coordinate 35,861 of NZ_JBMDJX010000010.1, forward strand.
GATGGCTTTGGCCCGGCAATTCAAGCAGCTGTATTCGCGCTATCAGCGCAACCGCGATCTGATCAGCGTCGGCGCCTATGTGCCCGGCTCGGATCCGGTGTTGGACGAGGCGATGCGGCGTCAGCTGCCCATGGTCGGTTTTCTGACCCAGCCTATGCATGAGTCGCAGGATTTTCCGTCCAGCTGCGAACAATTGCAGGGCGTGTTGTCCTGAGGCTGAGCCGTGGCGGAGAGCAAATACCTGTTGTTGATTCGCTTGGCCGAGGACAAGCAGAAGGCCGCCGCCGAACGCATGCGGCTGGCGCAAGGCCGTCTGGCGGACGCCCGTTCGCGTCAGGAGCAGCTGGACGCGTTTCGCGGCGAGTACCGGCAACGGCTGACCAGCCGCGGCGCTCAGGGCATCAGCGCTTTGCAGTATCAGGATTTCCAGCGTTTTCTCGCCCGTCTGGACGAGGCCATGGTGCAACAGCAGGGCGAGGTGGAGCGCTGCACCCAGCGTTTCTTGCTGGAGCGTCAGGCCTGGCAGCATGAATACAAAAAGCTCAAGGCCTATGAAAAACTGCTGCAGCGGGAGCAGGAGCGCGCCGCTGTGCGCGAGGCGCGGCTGCAGCAAAAGGCCAGCGACGAATTCGCCACCCGGCGTTTCTGGGACAGCACCCACGGTGAGGAGTAAGGTCTTGCTCAACGGCCGGCGCTTGGCACGCTAGTTGCTTTATTGTCTGCGTCTTACTTGTAGAGAGTCGGCCATGACGACACCTGTGAACGCAGCCGCGGCCAATCCGGTCGGCGGCAAAGCCAATATGCCGGGCGGCAATCTGGCCACTGCCGGCGATACCGGCGCCGGCGATCTGTTCGCCAGCCTGCTGGGTCTGCAGATGAGCGCCCTGGGTAGCTCCTTCCTGCCGGGCGCCAACGCCGATCCGCTGGCGGACGCAGGCCTGGACAAGGATAAGCCGGCCAAGGGCGAGGACGGCCAGGCGCAGGCGACGCCCTTGCCGGGCATGCCGCTGATGGCCGCCGCGCAGCAGCCCGCCCAGCAGCAGGCGATGACCGCGCCGCGGGCCAGCGGCGATTTGCCGACCGGCGCCAAGCCGGTGGATCTCAAGCCGGACGTCGCCGCGACCCTGCCTGCCGCTCTTGGCAAGACCCGCAACCTGCCCCTGCAGGCGCAGCAAAATTTGCCGGAAGACGGCAAGGTCCTGCCGCAGTTTTTGCCGCTCCAGGGGCATGAACAGCTGGCGGTCAAGCAAACGGCGCCCACGCCGGTGTTCACCGTGCAGCAGCCGGTGACCGATCCCAATTGGGCCAAGGCGATGAGCGAGCAGGTGATGGGCATGGTCAGCCTCAAGGCCGACAAGGCGCAGATCCAGCTGAATCCGCCGCAATTGGGGCCGATCGAGGTGACGCTGAAGATGAACGGCAACGACCAGGCCCAGGTATTGTTCGCCGCGGCGGTGCCAGCCACGCGCGAAGCGCTGGAAAACAATATGCACCGTCTGTCTTCCATGCTGGCCGCCGGCGGCATTCAGCTGACCGACGCGCAAGTGTCCAGCGGACAATCCGGACAGCAACAGCAGGCGTTTCAGCGCGGACAATCGCAGCGCGAGAACGAGAGCGCTGAGCCCGAGCCGATGGATGCATTGAGCAGCATCAAGGCCGCTCGAGGCATTCTCAGCATTTTCGCCTGATCATTTGTGATAATCTCCCCTGTTCAATTGGCATCTAAAATTAGAAAATATAGTGAAGAAATCGTTTAAGATTTCACTATGAACACCCAGTGAACAGGGCAGGTATATGGCAGAAGATAAAAAAGCGGAAAAAGCAGAGAAAAAAGCAGGGGGCGGCGGCAAATTGATGCTGATCGTCATTGTGTTGCTGGTTCTGGTGTTGGCCGCGGTGGGGGGCTTGGCCGCTTACATGTTCACTAATATGAATAAACCGGCGGCGGCCGGCGAACATGCCGAGCAGACCAAGGAAAAACCCAAGAAGAAAAAAGAAGGTCCGCCGATCTTTGAAAAGCTGGACACTTTCGTGGTGAATCTGGCCGGCAACGACGGCTCTTTGCTGCAAGTGGACATGCAGGCGGAGCTGGCCGACGAGGAAGCCAAAAAGAAATTCACCGATTACGCGCCCAAGATTCGCAGCGCGCTGATCCTGCTGCTGTCGTCCAAGTCCGCGGTCGAGCTGGCGACGCCGGACGGCAAGGTGCGGCTGAAAGCCCAGGTCAAGCAGATCATCAATGAGTCGATGGACGCCGGCGAGGAGCAGCCGGTGGAAAGCGTGCTCTTCACCTCCTTCATCATCCAGAAGCAGTAAGCGGCATGGGCGACGATATTCTTTCCCAGGAAGAGGTAGATGCCCTACTCAGGGGCGTCTCCGGGGAGGATGAGGATGACAGCGGCGGTGGGGACGCGCAGGGCGTCCGCGGCTACGATATCGGCCGGCAAGAGCGCATTGTGCGCGGCCGGATGCCGACGCTGGAAATCATCAACGAGCGTTTCGCGCGCAATCTGCGCATCGGGCTGTTCAACTTCATCCGCCGCAACGCGGAAATCTCGGTTGGGCCGGTGCGGGTGCAGAAGTACAGCGAGTTCATCCGCAACCTGGTGGTGCCCACCAACCTGAACCTGGTGCACGTCAAGCCTTTGCGCGGCACCGGCCTGCTGATTTTCGACCCGGATCTGGTCTTTCTGATCGTCGATAATCTGTTCGGCAGCGACGGGCGCTACCATGTGCGGGTGGAAGGCCGCGACTTCACCCCCACCGAGCAGCGCATCATCCGCCGTTTGCTGGACGTGGTGTTCGTCGAATGCCAGAAGGCCTGGGAGCCGGTGCACCCGATCGAGTTCGTCTACCTGCGCTCTGAAATGAACACCCAGTTCGCCAACATCGCCACGCCCACCGAGGTGGTGGTGGCGATGACCTTCCATATCGAACTGGGCGCCGGAGGCGGCGATTTCCATATCTGTCTGCCGTATTCGATGGTGGAGCCTATCCGCGACATGCTGTCCAGCACCATGCAGGCGGACCGCACCGAGGTGGACAACCGCTGGGTCAACCTGATGACGCATCAGGTGCAGGCGGCGGAAGTGGAGCTGGTGGCGACCTTGGGCCAGACCAAGGTGACCTTGGGTCAGATTCTGAATTTGAAGAACGGCGACGTGGTGATGTTGGAGATTCCGGAACGGGTGGAGGCCGATGTGTCGGGCATTCCGGTGTTCGAAGCCAGCTACGGCACCGTGCAGGGGCGCTATGCGCTGAAGGTGGAGCAAGTGTTGGCCGGCGCGAATGATTTTCACGAGCCTCTGGGGGATAAAGAGTAATGAGCGAAGAAGAATTGCAAGCCGCGCAGATGGAGGCCGAAGCCGCCGCCGCCGCGGCAGCCGCCGGCGGGGCCGGCGGCGAGGAAGAGATATCGATGGACGACTGGGCGGCCGCGATGGCCGAGCAGGAAGTGGTGGACGCGGCTCCCGAGGCGGTGCCGGCGCAGAACCTGTTCCAGGAGCTGGGCGCGAGCACGTCCGGCGCCGGCGTGCCGCAGAATCTGGACATGATTCTGGACATCCCGGTGCAATTGACCGTGGAACTGGGCCGCACCAAGATCGCCATCCGCAACCTGCTGCAATTGGCGCAGGGCTCGGTGGTGGAACTGGACGGCATGGCGGGCGAGCCGATGGACGTGCTGGTCAACGGCTGCCTGATCGCCCAGGGCGAGGTGGTGGTGGTCAACGACAAGTTCGGCATCCGGCTGACCGATATCATCACGCCCGCGGAGCGCATTCGCCGCCTGCAAAAATGACGAGGTCAGCCATGTTTGCGATGACGCGCCGTGCAGTGCAGGGCGCTTTTTATTTGGCGGCGTCCGGTCTGGCCGCCGCGGCCACCGCCGCGCCGCCGGCGGCCGCGCCGTCGCCGTTCATGAGTTTGCTGCAGGTCTTGTTCGGCCTGGCGGTGGTGCTGGGCGCCATTGTCGGCATGGCCTGGCTGTTCAAACGGCTGTCCGGCGGCATGCTGGGCGCGTCCAACCGCCTGAAGGTGGTGAGCGGCACCATGGTGGGGCCCAAGGAGCGCGTGGTGATCGTGGAGCTGGAGGGCGAGTGGCTGGTGTTGGGCGTGACGCCGCAGCAAGTCAATCTGCTGAGCAAGCTGCCGCGGCCGGAAGGCGCGGAAACCGAGGTCGCGCCGGCGGCGGAGCCGTTTGCGCGCTGGTTGAAGGCGGCGATGGACAAGAACCGCAAGGACAAGGCGGGGCCGCGATGAAGCGCTGTCTCCGATACGGCGTCTTGGCCTTGCTGGCGACGCCCTTGATCGCGGACGCGGCCGGCGGCCTGCCGATGATGAGCAGCACGCCGGCGGCCGGCGGCGGGCAGAATTACTCCCTCAGCCTGCAGATGTTGCTGTTCATGACCGGGCTGACCTTCATCCCGGCGATGATGCTGATGATGACGGCCTTTACCCGCATCATCATCGTGATGTCCTTGCTGCGCCAGGCGATGGGCACCATGCAGTCGCCGCCCAACCAGGTGATCGTCGGCTTGTCGCTGTTTCTGACCCTGTTCGTGATGGGACCGACCTTCGATCAGGTCTACGCCAAGGCCTGGGTGCCGTTCTCCGACGACAAGATCACGCTGCAACAGGCGGTGGACGAGGCCAGCAAGCCGATGAAGGCCTTCATGCTGCGCCAGACCCGGGAGAAGGATCTGGCCTTCTTCATCGAGATTTCCCAATCGGAAAAGCCGCAAACCAAGGCCGACGTGTCGATGAAGACCCTGGTGCCGGCCTATGTGATCAGCGAGCTGAAAACCGCGTTTCAGATCGGCTTCATGGTGTTCATTCCCTTCCTGATCATCGATCTGGTGGTGGCCAGCATCCTGATGGCCATGGGCATGATGATGGTGTCGCCGGTGACCATCTCGCTGCCGTTCAAGCTGATGCTGTTCGTGCTGGTGGACGGCTGGACCTTGCTGATGGGCTCGCTGGTGCAGAGCTTCTATACTGGCTGAGGCGGCATGATGGCTTGTGACTGGAAACGTCGCCGGGTTGGGCCCGGCGTTTTAGGCGAGGAGCGGGCGGCATGAGTCCGGAGCTGATCATCAATATCGTGCAGAACGCGCTGTACATCCTGATCATCGTCGCGGCGCCGGTGTTGCTGGTGTCGCTGCTGGTGGGCCTGCTGGTCAGCGTGCTGCAGGCGGCGACTCAGATCAACGAGATGACGCTGACCTTCATTCCCAAGCTGCTGGCGATGTTCCTGGTGCTGGTGCTGGCCGGGCCGTGGATGTTGAACACGCTGATCGAGTACACCACGCGGCTGTTCCAGAGCATTCCGCACGTGATCGGCTGATGCTGAGTATTTCCGACGCGCAGATCAACGCGCTGGTGGCCATGTTTGTCTGGCCGTTCGCGCGCATCGTCGGCCTGCTGCTGGTGGAGCCGGTGTTCGCCTATCGCGGCGTGCCGCGCCGTTTCAAGGCCGGCTTCGCGCTGATCCTCACCGTGATGCTGGCGCCCTTGCTGCCGCCGCTGCCCGCGGTGCCGCTGGTGTCGGCCGAGGGCATCGCCATCCTGTTGCAGCAGTTGTTGATCGGCCTGGCGATGGGCTTCGTCATGCGCATCGTGATTTCCGCGGTGGAAGTGGCCGGCTTCATCATGGGTTCGCAAACCGGCCTGGGTTTCGCCATGTTCTTCGACCCGATGCACTCGGCCCAGGTGCCGGTGGTGTCGCAGCTGCTGACCCTGTTCACCTTTCTATTGTTTCTGGCCTTCGACGGCCACCAGGTGGTGTTGTCCACCCTGGTGGAAAGCTACCGGGTGCTGCCGATAGGCATGAGCATGCCGGACCAGGGCATCAAGGCGCTGGCCCTGTGGGGCGGCCATCTGATCGAGTGGGGCGTCTGGCTGGCCATGCCGGTGATCGCGGCGCTGCTGATCACCAACCTGGCGATCGGGGTGATGACCCGCGCCGCGCCGCAGTTCAACATCTTCACTTTCGGTTTTCCGCTGACCCTGATGATAGGTTTCATCAGCATCTATCTGACTTTGCCGATGATGGTGCCGGTGCTGGAGCAGATGTACCAGGCCGGTTTCGAGATGATGCTGGCCATGCTCAAGGCCAAGTAGGCGGCCGCCATTCCTGTCCAGATTCAAGTTCTGCTAAAATAAGCGCCAATTTTGACTGAAAGGTCCGCAGTGGACCGGACAACAGACAGAGGCAACTATGGCAGGTCACAGTAAATGGGCTAACATCCAGCACCGCAAAGGTCGTCAGGATGCCAAACGTGGCAAGATCTTTACCCGCTTGATCAAGGAAATCACCGTTGCGGCCAAGATGGGCGGCGGGGACACCAATATGAACCCGCGCCTGCGCCTGGCGGTGGACAAGGCCAAGGCCGAGTCCATGCCCAAGGACAATATCGAGAACGCGATCAAGCGCGGCACCGGCCAGCTGGACGGCGTCGATTACGTGGAATGCCGCTACGAGGGCTACGGCATCGGTGGCGCGGCGGTGATGGTGGACTGTCTGACCGACAACAAGACCCGCACCGTGGCCGACGTGCGCCACGCTTTCTCCAAGTACGGCGGCAATATGGGCACCGACGGCTGCGTGTCCTTCCAGTTCAGCCATTGCGGCTATCTGGTGTTCGCGCCGGGCGTGGACGAGGACGCCTTGATGGAGGCCGCGCTGGAAAGCGGGGCGGAGGACGTGGTCGCCAATGACGACGGCTCCATCGAAGTGATCACCGGTCCGTACGAGTTCTCCGACGTTAAGGACGCGCTGGAAGCCAAGGGCTTCAAGGCGGAGATGGGCGAAGTGACGATGAAGCCGCAGAACGAGACCGAACTGTCCGGCGACGACGCCGCGCGCATGCAGAAGCTGCTGGACGCGCTGGAAGACCTGGACGATGTCCAGGACGTCTACACCTCCGCGGTGCTGGACGAGTAAGACGCGGACGCGGGGAGGCCACAGGCCCCGCGGCGGCAGGAAAAAGAAAGCTCCCCCAGGGGAGCTTTTTTTGCGTCCGGGCGGCGCGGCCCGTCTGTAGTTTTGCCGCTACATTGAAGCTCGCCCGGCGTCAAGCGCCGCCGAAGGGCTTGGCGCGGACTGTTGCATTTGCTGAACAGATTGAGTTTATCGCTTCCGGCGCGTGGGCGGCTCTGCTATAAAGCGTCAGCTGATTACGTTTTAGCAATTGGCGCCGCCGGGCTAGCCGCGGCGTCGTTTGATCACGATGAGGAAACTATGACCCGGGTCCTGGTGGTGGGCAGTGTCAATATGGATCTGGTGGTGGAAGCGGAGCGCTATCCACGGCTGGGTGAAACCTTGTTTGGCAAGCGCTTTGCGTCCTATCCGGGCGGCAAGGGCGCCAATCAGGCGGTGGCCGCCGCGCGGCTGGGCGCGCAGGTGAGCTTGTTGGGCTGCGTGGGCCGCGATATGTTCGGCTCCCAGCTCAAGGAGACCTTGCGGGCCGAGGGCGTGGACATCGGCCGCTTGCGCGAGGCGGACGTGGCCACCGGGCTGGCGACGATTACCCTGGCCGAAGGCGACAACGCCATCGTGGTGGTGCCCGGCGCCAACCATCAGTTGCTGCCGGAGCATCTGGATCAGGACGAACAAGCCTTCCGCGACGCCGACGTGGTGCTGGCGCAGATGGAGGTGCCGCTGGCCACGGTGGAGCGCGCGGCCGAGCTGGCGCAACGCCACGGCAAGCCCTTTTTGCTGAATCCGGCGCCGGCCCGGCCCTTGCCGTCCAGCCTGCTGGAACGGACCGCCTTGTTGACGCCGAACGAACACGAGCTGGCGCAGGCGCTGGACGAGCAGGGCGATTGGCAAACGCTGATGCGCAAACTGCCGGGACGGGTGGCGATGACGCGCGGCAAGGACGGCGCTTATTTCTGCCGCGCCGACGGCAGCCTGCATCATCAAGCCGGCTTCGTGGTGTCCGCGGTGGACACCACCGGCGCCGGCGACACCTTCAACGGCGCCTTGGCCGCGTTCTGGCCGCAGGGCCTCGAGGCGGCGATGGCCTTGGCCTGCGCCGCGGCCGCGCTGTCGGTGACGCGATCCGGCGCGCAGAGCGGCATGCCGACGCTGGCCGCGCTGCAACAGATGCTGAAGGAACAGGCATGAAGCGGCTGGGACATCTGAACCGCGACATCGCGCGGGTATTGGCCGGCATGGGCCACACCGATAGTCTGGTGATCGCCGATTGCGGCCTGCCGATTCCGCCCGGCGTCGAATGCATAGACCTGAGCCTGCGCCTGGGCGTGCCGGAGTTTCCCAGCGTGCTGGACTCCATCCTGGCGGACTTCAAGGCGGAGCGGGCCTTGTTCGCCTCCGAATGCCTGCAGCACAGCCCGGCGGTGGAAGTGCTGGCCAACGATATGGCCGCGCACGGCGTGGCGGTGGAATACGCGCCGCACGAGGAGTTCAAGCGCCGCTGCCGCGAGGCCAAGGCGGTGATCCGCACCGGCGAATGCACGCCGTACGCCAATGTGATCCTGTATTCCGGCGTGATCTTTTGAAGGGACGGGCGATGAAGGTAAGCATGCGCGGCATCAGCAAGGCCTTTGGCCCGGTCAAGGTGCTGGAGGCGGTGGATTTCACTGTGACGGGCGGCGAAGTGCATGCCTTGATGGGCGAGAACGGCGCCGGCAAATCCACCTTGATGAAGATTCTGTCCGGCGTCCATCAGGCCGACGCCGGAGAGATTCTGCTCAACGACCGGCCGGCGACGATACGCTCCACCACCGAGGCCGAAGCCCAGGGCATCGCCATCATCCATCAGGAACTGAATTTGATTCCGCAGCTGTCGGTGATGGAAAACCTGTTTCTGGGACGCGAGCGCGAGCATAGCCGCTTCGGCGTGATCCGGCGCGCCGGCATGCGGCGCGAGGCCCGCCAGATTTTGCAGCAGCTGGGCGCCGGCCAGATCGACCCGGAGGCGGAGGCCGGCAAGCTGTCCATCGGCCAGCAGCAGATGGTGGAAATCGCCAAGGCCATGTCCTTGAACGCCAAGGTGCTGATTATGGACGAGCCGACCGCGGCCTTGACCGAGCGCGAGATCGAAGCCTTGTTCGTCTTCATGGAGCAGCTCAAGCGGCGCGGCGTGGCGATTGTCTACGTGTCGCACCGGATGGAGGAAATCTTCCGCGTCTGCGACAAGATCAGCGTGCTGCGCGACGGCTGCTTCGTCGGCGAGCGTCAGATCGCCGCCACTGATTTCGACGAGGTGGTGAGGCTGATGGTGGGCCGCGAGATCGGCGACCGTTTTCCCAAGCGCGCGTCCGCGCCCGGCGCGGTGCGCCTGGAAGTGGAAGGACTGGCCGACGACGGCCGCATCCGGGACATCGGCTTCGAGGTCCGCGCCGGCGAGGTGCTGGGCGTGGCCGGTTTGATGGGGGCGGGCCGCAGCGAGATTCTCAATGTCTTGTTCGGCGTCCGGCCGCGTCGGCAGGGGCGGGTGAGGCTGGACGGCGCGGAGCTGGACATCCGCCGGCCCGGCGACGCCATCGCCGCCGGCATCGCCTACGTGACCGAAGACCGCAAGAGCCAGGGCCTGGTGCTGGGCATGTCGGTGCGGGAGAACGCCACCCTGGTGCATCTGCGCCGCCACGCGCGGCTGGGGGTGGTGAACCGCCGTTCCGAGAACGAGGAGGCGCGACGGCTGATCGAGCAATTGCGCATCCGCACCCGCGACGCGGAACTGGACGTCAAATCCTTGTCCGGCGGCAATCAGCAAAAAGTGGTGTTCGCCAAGTGGCTGGCGGAGCCGCCCAAGCTGTTGTTGCTGGACGAGCCGACGCGCGGCGTCGACGTGGGCGGCAAGGCCGAGATTTACCACATCATCAATCAACTGGCCGCCGCCGGCGCGGCCATCGTCATGGTGTCGTCCGAATTGCCGGAAGTGATGGCGATGAGCGACCGCATCCTGGTGATACACGAGGGGCGCCGGGCCGGGCTGTTCGAGGCCGGCGCGGCGACGCAGGAAGACATCATGGCCGCGGCGGCCGGCGCGACGGCGGACTGAGCGTCGCCGCGCATTGAATATTCAGGTCGCGCCCATCGGGCGCAAGCAAGGGAAACGGTAAGCAAGATGACCCCGCAACAAAAAGCAACGCTGCAAAAACTCGGGCCTTTCATCGCCCTGCTGGCGATCTGCGCCGGCTTGTCGGTGATGAGCGCCGACTTCCTGACCATGGGCAATCTGCTCAATGTGATGCGCCAGGTCTCCATCAACGCCTTGATCGCCTTCGGCATGACCCTGGTCATCCTGCTGGGCGGCATCGATCTGTCCGTGGGTTCCATCCTGGCCTTGTCGTCGGTGCTGACCGCGATGCTGCTGCAAGCCGGCGTCGATCCGCTGCTGGCCACGCTGTTGGGCATCCTGTCCGGCGCGCTGATGGGCTGCTGCAACGGTCTGGTGATCAGCAAGGGCAAGGTGGCGCCCTTCATCGCCACGCTGGCGTCGATGACCATTCTGCGCGGCCTGTCGCTGGTGGCGTCCAACGGCAGCCCGATCACCGGCTTCGGCAGCGATATGTTCTCCATGCTGGGCGGCGGCTATGTGGCCGGCGTGGTGCCGGTGCCGGTGGTGTGGATGTTGCTGATGTTCGCCGGCTTCTGGTTCATGCTGAAGAAAACCGTTTTCGGCCGCCATGTCTACGCCACCGGCGGCAACGAGGAGTCCGCGCGGCTGTCCGGCGTCAAGGTGGACCGGGTCAAGATCTGGGTCTACACCTTGTCCGGCGCGCTGTCGGCGATGGCCGGCGCGGTGCTGACCTCGCGGCTGAATTCGGCGCAGCCCACCGCCGGCGCCGGCTACGAGCTGGACGCCATCGCCGCGGTGGTGCTGGGCGGCACCAGCCTGACCGGCGGCCGCGGCTGGATCGTGGGCACGCTGATCGGCGCCTTGCTGATCGGGGTATTGAACAACGGCCTTAATCTGCTGGGCGTATCGTCCTTCTATCAGCAGGTGATCAAGGGCGTGGTGATTCTGCTGGCGGTGCTGTTGGACCGCAGCGGCAAGAAGTAAGCACGTTTTCACGATCTCGCGAGCGAGACGAGACGAAAAAGGCTGAGGGTGCGGCGCGCGCATCATGTCGCACCAGCATTCTGAAGCCGTTTTAAGGCCGTGTCGTCGATGCGTGACAGATCGTGAACAGGTTCAGAGCGCGGCCCGCCAGCGGCGGGACAACAGCGCAAGCGACCATAACACTAGGGGAGTTTCAATATGCAGCGCTTTCATCACACTAGGGGGAGTTCCGATATGCAACGCTTAATCAAGCCTTTGGTTTTCAGTGTCATCGCGGCCAGTCTGATCGCCTGCACCAAGCAGGGTCCGGCCGACGGCGCCTCGTCCGGCGCCAGCGCGCCGGCCGCGGCCGCCGGCCAGCCGGTGGTGGGCCTGGCGGTGTCCACGCTGAACAATCCGTTCTTCGTCTCGCTGCGCAAGGGCGCGGAAGACGAGGCGGCCAAGGAGGGTGTGCGCCTGATCACCGTGGACGCGCAGGACGATTCCGCCAAGCAGCAGGCCAGCGTGGAGGATCTGATCCAGAAGAAGGTGAGCGTGATCCTGATCAATCCCACCGACTCCTCCGCCGTCGCCAATGTGGTGAAGGAAGCGGTGAGCAAGGGCATCAAGGTGGTGTCGCTGGATCGCAGCGTCAACGGCGCCGAAGTCAGCGCCCACATCGCCTCCGACAATGTGGCCGGCGGCAAGATGGCGGCCGACTTCCTGCTGCAGAAGCTGGGCGGCAAGGGCCGGCTGGTGGAACTGGAAGGCATCCCCGGCTCCTCCGCCGCCCGCGAGCGCGGTCAGGGCTTCCACGCGGTGGCGGACGGCAAGGCCGACGTCAAGATCGTGGCCAAGCAGCCGGCCGATTTCGACCGCGCCAAGGGCTTGTCGGTGATGGAAAACATCCTGCAGGGCAATAAGGACGTGCAGGGCGTGTTCGCCCACAACGATGAAATGGCGCTGGGCGCCTTGAAGGCGATCCAGGCCGCCGGCCTGAAGAACGTCGTGGTGGTGGGCTTCGACGCCACCGCCGACGCGGTGGCCTCGGTCAAGGCCGGCGGCCTGGCCGCCACCGTGCAGCAACAGCCGGAACTGATCGGCCAGTACGGCGTGCAGACCGCCAAGAAGCTGATCGACGGCCAGCAGGTGGAGAAATTCATCCCGGTGCCCTTGAACCTGGTCAAGCAGTAAGCCTGAAGACCGGTCTCGCTCTGGCGATGAGGGCCGGCTTGAGGTAAGGTGGCCGGCAATCGGCGGCCCCGTCCCGCGCTTGCGCAGGCCGGGGCTGTTTTGCAATCGAGTCCGCGGCGGCATGGCGCCGCCGCATGAGGAATAGGCTGTCGATGAGCGGCTACAAGCGTTTGACCATAGACGACATCGCCGAACTGGCCGGCGTGTCGCGCACCACCGCCAGCATGGTGCTCAACGGCCATGCCGAGCGCTACCGCATTTCCCGGGCCACGGTGGAGCGGGTGGAGAAGGTGGCGCGCGAGCAGCATTTCAACCCGTCGCAGTCGGCGCGCTCCTTGCGCTCGCGGCGCAGCAACTCGGTGGGGCTGGTGATTCCCGACCTGACCAACTCCGCCCACGCGGCCTTGGCCCAGGCGATGGAGGAACTGTGCCGCCAGCGCGATTACCAGATGCTGCTGGTGACCAGCGACGAAGATCCGCGACGCGAGGCCGAGGTGATGGCGCATCTGGCGGCGCGGCAGGTGGACGCGATGATCGTGGTGCCGTGCACGCACGAGGCCAAGTCCTACCAGAAATGGGTGCGGCGGTTGCCGCTGGTCTTCGTCGACCGCCGGGTGGACGGCAGCGGCATCCCGTCGGTGGTGACCGACGGCTGCGCTAGCGTGGAGCGCCTGGTGGGCGACGCGCTGGAGCAGGGCGTGTCCGAAGTGGTGTTCTTCGGCGGCCAGCCCGAGCTGTCGCCCAGCCGCGACCGTCTGCAAGGGTATCGTCAGGCCTTGGCGCTTCACGGCGTTGAGGAAGGGCCGGGCTGGGTGTGCCATCGCGATTACCTGCGCCGTTCCGGTTTCGAACTGATGCAGCAATGGCGGCAACAGCATCAACGCCTGCCTCAGGCTTTGTTCACCGCCTCGGTGTCGCTGCTGGAGGGCGCGCTGGCCTTTCTCAATCAGCATTGCGGCCTGGCCAACGCGCCGTTGCGCCTGCTGACCTTCGACGATCACTCCTTGCTGGACTGCCTGCCGCTGCGCGTCGACGCCATCGTGCAGGACAGCCGCGAAATGGCGGCGCGCAGCCTGGACCTGGCCCTGGCTCTGCTGGAAGGGCGGACGCTGACCGAGCCGGAGGCCCTGGTGCCGGCCAGCCTGCACCGGCGCTGGCCGGATTAGGCTCTGTTGAACTCTGTTTTTCCCCGGCGGAAAAACAAAGCTCAACAGACCCTGGGGTTTGCTGCCGCTTCGCCAGCCGGCGTACAATAGCCGTTTCACGATTTTCGAGCCTGAGTCACCATGATCCGTACCCGTTTCGCTCCCAGTCCCACCGGTTATCTGCATATCGGCGGCGTGCGCACCGCGCTGTTTTCCTGGGCCTACGCCCGCAAGAACGACGGCGTGTTCGTACTGCGCATCGAGGACACCGATCTGGAGCGCTCGACGCCGGAGTCGGTGAAGGCGATTCTGGACGGCATGCACTGGGTGGGCCTGGATTACGACGAAGGTCCGTTCTACCAGACCCATCGCTTCGACCGTTACAAGGACGTGATCCGGCAATTGCTGGACTCCGGCCACGCCTACCTGTGCTATTGCAGCAAGGAAGAGCTGGAAGCGATGCGGACGGAGCAGGAAGCGCGCGGCGAGAAGCCGCGTTACGACCGCCGCTGGCGTCCGGAAGCCGGCAAAACCTTGCCGGCCGTCCCCGCGGACGTGACCCCGGTGGTGCGCTTCAAGACCCCGCTGGACGGCGTGGTGGCCTGGGACGACGCGGTCAAGGGCCGCATCGAGATCGCCAACCAGGAACTGGACGATCTGATCATCGCCCGTCCGGACGGCAGCCCGACCTATAACTTCTGCGTGGTGGTGGACGATTGGGACATGCAGATCACCCATGTGATCCGCGGCGACGACCACGTCAACAACACCCCGCGCCAGATCAATATCCTGAAGGCCTTGAACGCGCCGCTGCCGGTGTACGGCCATCTGCCCATGATCCTCAACGAGGACGGCCAGAAAATGTCCAAGCGCCGCGACGCGGTCAGCGTGGTGGACTACGCCGACAAGGGCATTCTGCCGGAAGCGCTGCTCAACTACCTGGCGCGCCTGGGCTGGGGCCACGGCGACGACGAGTTCTTCTCCATGGAGCAGTTCGTCGAGTGGTTCAGCCTGGAAGCGGTGAGCGCGTCCGCCAGCCGCTTCAACCATGAAAAATTCATGTGGCTGAACGCCCAGCACATCAAGAACGCGGACAACGGCCGCCTGGCCGGACTGATCGCGCCGCGCCTGGCCGCCGCCGGCGTCGAGCTGGCCGGCGGGCCCGCCATCGAGGAGGTGATCGCCCTGGTCAAGGAGCGGGTGCAGGACCTGAACGCGCTGGCGCTGGAAGTGGATTATTTCTATCGCAAGCGCGAGGCCGCCGCGGCCGACGTGGACAAGCATCTGTCCGGCGACAGCGTGGCGCGCATGGGCCGTTTCGCCGACAAGCTGGCGGCGCTGGACGCCTGGTCCGCGGAAGGCATCCACGAGCTGTTCAAGCCTTTCTGCGCGGAAGAGGGCATCAAGATGGGCCAGTTGGGCATGCCGCTGCGCGTGCTGGTGTGCGGCACCACGCAGACGCCGTCGGTGGACGCGGTGCTGGCCTTGATCGGCAAGGACGAAGTGCTGCGTCGCCTGCGCGGCTGAGCCGGCCGTCGCCGCTAAAAAACTGCCCCGCAAGCGTTGGCTTGCGGGGCGGTTTGTTTTAGGCGGCACGCCCATGCGGCGCAGGCGCGCGCCTCTTGCCAGGCCTTGAACAGATCCTCAGGCCAGCGCCGGCTCGGCGCAGACGCGCGCGCAAGTCTCAGGCGCGGGCTGGCTCATATAATGATCCAGCAACAGGCGCATGTAGCGGTGGCTTTGGCAGATGGCGTGGCGCAACTCGGCCACTTGCTGCGCGCTTGGATTTTCGCCCACCAGGGTGACGATGATTTCCAGCGCCTCCCAGGGGTGTTCGTCGTCGTAATGCGCGTGCAGCGCCAGCCATTTCATCGCTTTGGCGCGCTTTTCCTTGGGGAACTGCCGGGCGTAGTCCTCCTTGGAGCAGACGGCGGCGCACCATTCTCCGGTGGCGCCTTCGATGGCGTAATTGGTGGCCGCCATCGCCACCTCCAGCGATTCGCGCTCGCAGACCTGATGGCACCAGTGGCTGAGGCTCAGCGTTTCCAGCGCCTGGGGGTTGCGCAGCAGGCTGTCCGTGTCCACGCCGGACGCCGCGGCCCATTGCACCCAGTGGTCGGCGTGGTTCTGCTCCACCCGGATGTTGCGGATCAGGTAGCGGCGCGCCATATCATGGCCGCGATGCTGGCCGTAGCGCACTTTCAGCAGGTTTTTGGCCATGTATTGCGGAAACTGTTCGATTACCGGCCAGCCGCCGCGCAGAAAGGCCTGGTGGATGGCGGCGGGCAGCACGCCGTCGCGCATTTGCCGGAACAACTCGTGTTCCACCACCTGGCGTTTGAAGGCGTCGCAATGGCGTACCAGCTCCCGCGTCCATTCCGGATAGCTGTGGAGGTCCATCAGCGGGCCGCTCCTGACAAAACCGATCTCTTTACTCATGGTGTCCCCTTTCCTTAGAAGCAAAGCCGGGCCAAGCCGGCCAGACGCGGCGGCCTCCCGGCCGCCCAGATCCGGCCTGACAACCAGGCCGGTAGCCTATTGCTGTCGCATTCGGCGGTCTCCATGCGCGTGGCGGAAGCCGAAGGGCTCCGGCCGGCTCAGGTGGAAGCCCTGGGCGTAGTCCACGCCCAGCTTGCGCAGTTCGGCCACGATCTCGGGCGTGTCGACGAATTCGGCGATGGTGCGCTTGCCGGTGACGTGGCCGATGTGGTTGATCATTTCCACCATGGCGTGGTCTATCGGGTCCGTCGCCATCTCGCGGACGAAGCTGCCGTCGATTTTCAGGAAGTCCACCGGCAAATGCTTCAGGTAGGCGAAGGAGGACATGCCGGTGCCGAAATCGTCCAAGGAGAACAGACAGCCGATCCGGCGCAGCTCGTGGATCAGCCGTTGCGCGGCTTCCAGATTGGCGATGGCGTTGGTTTCGGTGATCTCGAAACAGATCAGCTCCGGCGGCACGCCGCTGCGCTGGAACTGCTGCTGCACGAAGGCGAGGAAGCCGTCGTCGCACAAGGTGGAGCCGGACAGATTGATCGCGCAATGCCGGATGTCCTGATTGCCGGCGCGGCGCAGCAAGGCCAGCTCCTGAAACACTTTTTCCACCACGATGCGGTCGATTTCGGTCATCAGGCCGTAGCGCTCCGCGATCGGCACGAACAAGCCGGGGGGCACCTGGCTGCCGTCGTCGGCGTTGAGGCGCAGCAGCACTTCGACATAGCGGCCGCGTTCCGGATGGGCGGCCAGCGGGACGATGTCCTGGGCGTAGAGGGTGAAGCTGTCGTCGCGCAGCGCCTGGCGCAGCCTTTGCACCCAGTCCATTTCGTGAAAGCGCGCCGACACTTCGGAATTGTGCGGGATGTGGAGCTGGATGCGGTTGCGGCCTTTTTCCTTGGCCATATAGCAGGCGATGTCGGCCGAACGCATCACCTCGGCCAGCGAGGTGTCGGCGTCGGACACGCAGACCAGGCCGATGCTGGCGCTGATGGAAAATTGGTTGCCTTCCCACTGGAAGCTGCATTCCATGATGGCCTGGCGCAGATTATTGGCCTTGGCGATGGCGGATTCCACCGAGCTGTTGCCGAGCAAGACGCCGAACTCGTCGCCGCCCAGCCGCGCCAGCGTGTCCGAGGCGCGCAGCCGCCGTGCCACCGAACGGCTGATCTGGCACAGCAGTTCATCGCCGGCGGCGTGGCCGTAGGTGTCGTTGATCAGCTTGAACTGGTCCAGATCGATGAACATCAGCGCCAGCGACGCCTCGGCCTGGCCCAGCTGCTTGATCGCCTTGATGGCGCGGGTTTCGAACTCCCGGCGGTTGAGCAGGCCGGTCAGCGCGTCGTGGCTGGCCTGCCAGGACAACTCGTTGATGTATTGCTGTTCCGCGGTATTGTCGTGCAGCACCAGCACGATGCCGTATTGCTCGCCGCGGCGGTCGCGTATCGGCGCGGCCACCAGGCTGACCTGCAGCGGAATCGCGTTGTGGCGCAGCATGTTCAGCTTGGGATAGGTGCGGCTGCTTTCGTCCAGCCGGCAGAGCTCGGCGAAGCTCAGCGTGCTGTCCTTGTCCTGCCCCTGTTTGATCAGGCTGAGCAATTCGTCGAAATGCAGGCCCAGGCTTTCCGTCTCCAGGTGGCTGAGCATGCGCTTGGCGCTGTGGTTCAGATAGATCACCGCGCCTTGCATATTGAGGGTGATCACCGCGTCGCCTATCGATTGCAGGGTGATCTCGGCGCGTTGCTGCTCAGCCTGCAAGGCGGCCTTGTAATTGTCCGAGGCCTGGATCAGCCGGCGGATCTGCAAAATGGTCAGCAGCACCAGCAGCAGGCCCACCAGCAGATTGACGCGCCAGACCGCCTGGCTCACCTCGCGCGAGGCGTTGCCCAGCACGCGGGAAAAGCCCTGGGCCGGCGCCTTGACCGCTTCGTTGATCTCGGCGATCTGCGAGGTGAGGGCGGCCTTGTCGTCCTGGCTCAAGGAGCCGTCGGCGTAACCTTGGCGCAATTGCTCGCCTATGGTCTGAATTTCCTGCAGGTAGTAATCGCCGATTTTCCAATAGCGGATGGCCTCGGCCAGATAGCTGACGTGGTGAAACCACAGATAGGCGCGGATGATGTTTTCGATGTCGTCGGGGTGGTTGCCGCCGTCCAGAAAGCCTTGGCGCGCGGTGTCCAGATCCGGTGGCTTGCGGTCCAGCGCCAGCCGCGCCCGGTGGTCGCCCAATTGGATGGAGATGGCCAGCCGATAACGTTGGAAGTCGTGGTCGGAGCCGGTTTGAGCGTAGCGGGTCAGGTGGTAGATGGAGTCCTTCTGCGCTTTAGACCACAGGCCTTCCCCCGCCACGTAGGCGCGGGCGGTGGACACCACGTAGAGGCTGAACGCGCTTAGCGCCACCTGCATGACGACAATGAGCAGGAAGGGCAGCACGACAAAGAGCAACTGTCGGTTGGCGGTATTCGACCTCATGGCGGTTCCGGCTGATGAATATGGTAACTATGCGGCTAATGGTCCCCATCAAGCGCCGCCGCCGACATCTCCGGCCCGAGCGGCGAGCCGGCGCCGCGCTTGAGTCCGGAGCCTGCCCGTCGCGGCGCGCCCGCCGACGGGCGGAAGTTCACCGGTCTATGTGCCGGTGTATGGCGTTTTTATCATCCCATTCGAAATTATTCAATGTTTTTGACAACTATATCGAATGTTTATTTTAGATGAGAAAGTTTGATAATAAATGAATAGCCTAATTTCCATGGGCTTGCTATTGGCTTGACCATGGCGGCGGCCGGCGCGCGCAAGGCGGGGCGGGGAGCGGTCGGCGCGCGTGCGCGCGCCGGTGGGAGGCGGCGGCGCGAGAGGGGGAAGAGGGCTGGTCCGCGGCCGCCGCGCCGGCTCTCTTATGAACGGGTTTTCAACGCCGTATCGCTGAAGCGCCGCGGACTTTGAAGCGCTTCTTACATGGAGGCGGCGTCGCGAGAGGCCTGGTCGTACAAGCTGGCCAGCATGCGCAGCAACTGGGCGTTGTCGCCGATATCGGCCTGTTGGCCGCCGTTGTCTATCAGCGCGTTGATCAGGCATTGCTCGCGGACGTCGCGGTAGCGCTGGCACAGTTCCACGCCGGCCTGGGTGGTGGCGAACAAAGCCTCCTTGCCCACCTTTTCGCTGCCGACATAGCCCATCTTCACCAGCTTCTTCAGCGCATAGGACACCACGTGCGTGTCTTCGATGTTCAATACGAAGCAGATGTCCGCCAGTTTCTTGCTGCGGCCGCGGTGGTTGACGTGATGCAGCAGCGACACCTCCATCGCGGTCATATCGGTTTCTCCCGCGGCCGCCATGCAGCGGATCATCCAGCGGTTGAAGGCGTTGTTGGCCACGATCAGCCCGAATTCGAACTCGGACAGTTCGGCGCAACGCTCCGAAACCAGATGCGATGAGGAGACGATATTGCGTTGAGCGTTCATGGACGGGCCTGGCGACGAGGTGGCTGGCCGGCCAGTATAGCAAAACGTCATTTGTGCTGGACATCGCCAATAAATACAAATAATTTATAGATGTTTTGTCTGCAAAATAATAAATTCGAGCGCCGCGAGGCGGACGGTTGCATATGGAGAATGGTTTGGCATCGAACCCAATGCGCTATTACTTGCTGGGCGAACGCGCCGCCGTGCTGGAGAGCGCGAAGCCGGCCGATCTGGCGTGTCAGCGCCGCATCTGGTGGCTGGCGCAGACGCTGACGGGCGCGGCCGGGCTGATCGACGTGGTGCCCGGCATGAATAATCTCACCTTGATTTTCGATCCGGACGCCGACGACGGCGAGGCCTGGCTGGAGCGCTTGCGCCGCGGCTGGGCGGCGGCGCAAGAGGCCGAGCCTCGCTTGCGGCGGGTGGACGTGCCGGTGCGCTACGGCGGCCGCCACGGTCCGGACCTGGCCGCGGTGGCGGCGCATGCGGGCTTGAGCGAGGAGGATGTCGCCGCCGCTCATGCCGCGGCCGACTACGTGGTGTACTTCCTCGGCTTTCAGCCCGGCTTCGCCTATATGGGCGGCTTGCCCGAGCGCCTGGCCACGCCGCGGCGCGCCGAGCCCCGGTTGGCGGTGCCGGCCGGCTCGGTGGGCATAGGCGGCGGCCAGACCGGCATCTATCCGGCGACCAGCCCCGGCGGCTGGCAGATCATCGGCCGCACTTCATTGAAATTATTCGATCCGCGGCGCGCGGAACCGTCCCTGCTGCTGCCGGGCGACAGCGTGCGCTTTGTGCCGCAGGAGGGCGGAGATGATTGAAATCACGCAGGCCGGCATTCAAAGCACGGTGCAGGACCTGGGCCGGCGCGGCTTGCGCCACCTCGGCGTGGCGCAAAGCGGCGCGCTGGACGCGCCGGCCTTGATCATGGCCAACCGCCTGCTGGGCAATGCCGCGGATGCGGCCGGCATCGAGGTGGCCCTGGGGCCGTTTGGCGTCCGCTTTCTGCGCGACGGCTGGTTCGCCTTGATGGGCGCGGATTTTGACGCGGAACTGGACGGCGAGCCGGTGTGGAGCGGCTGGCGTTATCCGGCGCGCGCGGGCCAGCGCCTGCTGCTGCGCGGCTGCCGCCACGGCATGCGCGCCTATCTCGCCCTGGCCGGCGGCATCGACGCGCCCCTGGCTTTGGGCGCGCGCGCCACCGATCTGCAGGCCGGTCTGGGCGGCTGGATGGGGCGGGCGCTGGAGGCGGGCGACCGCTTGCCGCTGGGGCCGGCGGCGGCGCTGTCTGGCCGGCTGGGACGGCGCAATCTTGCTTGGTCGCCGACGCTGCGCGCGCTGCCGGGCCCGGAGTGGCGGCAATTCGCCCGGGAGGCGCGGCAGGCCTTCAGCGAAGGCGAGTGGACGGTGAGCTCGCAGAGCAATCGCATGGGCTACCGCCTGCAGGGCGACGCGCTGGCGCGCGAGGCCGACGGGGACTTGCCGTCCCACGGCGTGCTGCCCGGCGTGGTGCAGGCGCCGCCGGGCGGCCAGCCCATCGTGTTGCTGGCGGACGCGCAGGCGACGGGCGGCTATCCGCGCATCGCCTGCGTGATCGAGGCGGATTTGTGGAAGCTGGCGCAGGCGCGGCCGGGTGCCAAGCTGCGTTTCGAGATGGTGGACGCGCAGCAGGCGGCGACGGCGCGCGCGCGTCTGCGCCGGTACTTGCAGGGACAGGACTGGAGTCAGGCATGCAGATCGATTTGAACGCCGATATCGGCGAGGGCTGCGGCGACGACGCGGCGATTATGGATCAGGTCAGTTCGGTGAACATCGCCTGCGGCTGGCACGCGGGCGACGCCGAACAGATGTGGCTGGCGGTGGAGGCGGCGGCGCGGCGAGGCGTGGCGCTGGGCGCCCATCCCGGCTTTCCCGACCGGGAACATTTCGGCCGCCGGACTATGCAGCGCGCGCCGGAGCGGGTGTACCAGGACGTGTTGTACCAGGTGGGCGCGCTGGCGGCCATGGCCAAGGCCGCCGGAACGCGGCTGCGTCACGTCAAGCCGCACGGCGCGCTGTACAACCAGGCGGCGCGCGATCCGGCGCTGGCCGACGCCGTCGCCCGCGCGGTGAGGGATTGGGATCCTGAGCTGAGGCTGGTCGGCCTGGCCGGCGGCGAGTCCGGCCGCGCGGCGCGGCGCCACGGTCTGCAGGCGGTGGAAGAGGTGTTCGCCGACCGCGCCTATCTGGCCGACGGCAGCTTGGCGCCGCGCGGAACGCCGGGCGCGGTGATCGAAGACGCGGAGCAGGCTTTGCGTCAGACGCTGGATCTGGTGCTGCGCGGTCGCGTGGCCTGCCTGGACGGCGGCGAGCTGGCGCTTCGCGCCGACAGCGTTTGCCTGCACGGAGACGGCGCGCACGCGCTGCACTTCGCGCGGCTGCTGCGCCAACGCTTGGAACAGGAGGGGGTAAACATCGTCGCCTTGTGAGCGTTAGCCGGAAACTAGAGCCGTCCGCAGGCGGCCATTTCCATCATACAAAGGAGAAACTGCATGGATCTTGCATCCTATCTGCCCCTGGTGGGCATTCCCGTCGTGGTGGCGGGCTTCGCTTTGCGCTTCAATCCGCTGCTGGTGGTCACCGCCGCCGGTCTGAGCACCGGCCTGGCGGTCGGCATGGACCTGGGGACGCTGCTGGAAACCTTCGGCGAGAAATTCCTCAATAGCCGTCAATTGGCCACCTTTATCCTGATCCTGCCGGTGATCGGCCTGCTGGAGCGCTACGGTTTGAAAGAGCGCGCGCAGCAATGGATAGCCGGCATCAAGAGCGCCACCACCGCGCGCATCCTGATGCTGTATTTCGTGGTGCGCGAGCTGACCGCGGCGCTGGGCCTGATCAATCTGGGCGGCCACGCCCAAACCGTGCGCCCCCTGCTGGCGCCGATGGCGGAAGGCGCCGCGGCCAATCAACTGGGGGAGCTGCCTCAGGCGCTGCGCGACCGCATCCGCGCCCATGCCGCCGCCTGCGACAATATCGCCGTATTTTTCGGCGAGGACATCTTCATCGCCTTTGGCGCGGTCTTGCTGATGGACGCCTTCCTCAAGGAAAACGGCATCGCCAATATCGAGCCGCTGCACATCGGCCTGTGGGCGATTCCCACCGCCATCAGCGCGCTGATCATCCATATGGCGCGCTTGGCGCGGCTTGACGCCAGTCTGCAAGGCGATATCGCCGCCTGGCGCGCGAAACAGGAGGCCGCGGCATGAATGCATGGTTCAGCATCAATGACGTTTATTATCTGATCGGCATCGTGGTGATGCTCCTGGTGGGCATGACGCTGCGCGACCGCGGCAACCCCAAGCGTTACACCACCGCGCTGTTCTGGTTCTTGTTCGGCGCCACCTTTTTGTTCGGGGACTTGATGACGGCCGTTTTGGGCAAGGCGATGACCTACCGCCTGGTGGGACTCGTTGTTGTCGCGCTGGCCCTATTGGCCGGCGCCGGCCTGCTGGCTCCGGGCAGTTATGGCCAAAGAAGCGATGGGCAGCGGCAGGACGCCGCCCAGCGCCTGGGCAACAAGATCTTCCTGCCCGCCTTGCTGATTCCCCTGCTGACCGTGACCTGCACCTTGGCGCTGAAGGGCGTGGGGGTAGGCGGTCTCGCCTTGCTGGATCAGAAGCATCTGACCCTGGCCGCCTTGGCGGTGGCCTGCGTTTGCGCGGTGCTGCTGGGCTGGAGGCTGACCGGCGGAACGCCGCTGCAGGCGGTGCGGGAATCGCGCCGTCTGGTGGACGCCATCGGCTGGGCCGCCATCCTGCCGCAGATGCTGGCGATGCTGGGCGGGGTGTTCGTCGCCGCCAAGACCGGCCAGGCGGTGCAGGAAGCGGTGAGCTTGTTCGTGGATCCGGGCAATCGTTTTCTGCTGGTGGCGATCTACTGTATCGGCATGGCCCTGTTCACCATGATCATGGGCAACGCCTTCGCGGCTTTCCCGGTGATGACCGCCGGCATCGCGCTGCCTTTTCTGATCGTCGGCCATCACGCCGACGCGGCGCCGCTGGTGGCGATAGGCATGTATTCCGGCTATTGCGGCACGCTGATGACGCCGATGGCGGCCAATTTCAATATCGTGCCGGCGGCCTTGCTGGAGCTGAAGGACCGATATCTGGTGATCAAGACCCAGATTCCCACCGCGCTGGCTTTGCTGGGCGTGAATATCCTATTGATGTATTTCATCGTGTTCCGTTGAGGAGACCGCATGAATCCGCAACAAGCATCCAAGCTGGCGGCGCTGCCGCTGGCCGGCCTGGTTCGGGAATATCCGAATCTGCTGAGCCATCTGCTGAATGGGCCGGAGGACGCGCGCGCGCCGCGCGATTTGCACCCGGTGTTCTACGGCTGCTACGACTGGCACTCCGCCGTGCACGGCTTCTGGCTGCTGGCGCGGCTGGCTCGCCGTTTCCCGGCCTTGCCGGAGCAGGCCGAGATCGCCGCCCTGTTCGCCGGCCATTTTACGCCGCAGGCTTTCCAGGCGGAGGCGGACTATTTCGCCGCGCCGGGCCGCGCCAGTTTCGAGCGGCCCTATGGCTGGGCCTGGCTGCTGGCCCTGGCGCAGGAGCTGGAGGCCTGGGATTTGCCGCAAGCCGGGTCATGGCGGGCGGCGATGCAGCCGTTATTGGCCTTGATCCGCCAGCGCTGGTTGAGGTTTCTGCCTTTGCAGGATTACCCGATCCGCGGCGGCGGGCACGCCAACACCGCCTTCGCCTTGCTGCTGAGCCTGGACTACGCCCGCGCCGCCGACGATGCCGAGCTGGCGCAGGCGCTGGAGGCGGCCGCCCGGCGTTACTTCCTGGCCGATGCGGACTATCCGACGCGGCTGGAACCGAGCGGCGACGACTTTCTGTCGCCCAGCCTGTGTCAGGCCTTGCTGCTTGGCCGGCTATTGTCGGCCGAGGCGTTCCGCGACTGGCTGCGCGCCTTCTCGCCGGATTTGCCGCGCAGCGCTGCCTTGCTGAGCCCGGTCCGGGTCAGCGACGGCTCGGACCCCAAGATCGGTCACCTCATCGGTCTGAATTTGAGCCGCGCCTGGTGTTTGCGCCAGTTGACGGCCGCCTTGCCGCCGGATGACGCTTGGAGGCCTCTGCTGAATCAAAGCGTGCGGGCGCATCTGGACGCCGGCCTGCCGCACGTGGTCAGCGGCCATTACACCGGCGAGCATTGGCTGGGGACTTTCGCCCTGCTGGCCTTGGAAGAGGGGGAGTGCGAATGAGCAAGACCATTTTGTTGACGGGCTTCGAACCGTTTGGCGGCGAGAGCGTGAACCCGTCGTGGGAGGCCGTGCGCCGGCTGGACGGCGAGACGCTGGCGGGCGCGGCGGTGGCGGCGCGGCGGCTGCCCTGCGTGTTCGGCGAGGCCTTGGCCGTGTTGCGCGAGGAGTTGGCCGCGCTGCGGCCGGCGCTGATCGTGGCGGTGGGGCAGGCGGGCGGGCGGCCCGAGCTTTCGCTCGAGCGGGTGGCGATCAATGTCGACGACGCCCGCATCGCGGACAACGCCGGGCGGCGGCCGATAGATAGGCCGGTGGTGCCGGGCGGGCCGGCCGCCTATTTCAGCACCTTGCCGATCAAGGCCCAGGCGGCGGCACTGCGCGCGGCGGGCATTCCGGCGGCGGTGTCGCAGAGCGCCGGCACCTTTGTCTGCAACCATGTGTTCTACGGCCTGATGCACGCCTTGGCCGGAACGCCCGCGCGCGGCGGCTTCATTCACATCCCGTATCTGCCGGAGCAGGCCGCCGCGCATCCCGGCGCGGCCAGCATGAGCTTGGAGACGATAGTCGCCGGCCTGAGGCTGGCCCTGGAAACGGCGTTGACGGCGACGACGGACATCGTGGAAACCGGCGGGGCGACGCATTAGCGCGGTGTAGGATCCACGGCGCGGCACGGCGGGTACGGTCTGCAAGCGTTCCCGCGCCGCCGCATGCCGCGCTCCCCGCCGCGAAGCCTGGCGGTGTGAACGGCTAAGCGCGTTCTTGGACGGCGTTCAGCTCTTGAGCGCGCGCAGCCACTGCCAGCTGGCGATGCCGGCGAGGGTGGCCAGCAGCGAACCGCAGACATGGACGGCGATGGCGGTCAGCGCCGGCAGCAGCCGCTGTTGCTGCAGCAGGGAGACGACTTCGGCGGAGAAGGTGGAGAAGGTGGTCAGGCCACCGCAGAAGCCGGTGATCACCAGCAGCCGCCATAGCGGCGACACGCCCGGCGCGCTGGCGAAGAAGGCGACGGCGAGGCCGATGATGTAGCCGCCGACCAGATTGGCGGCCAGGGTGCCCGGCGGCAGACTGGGCCACAGGCTGTTGAGCTTGACGCCCAGCGCCCAGCGCAGCAGCGCCCCCAGCGCGGCGCCGACGGAGATGGCGAGTATGGTTTTCCACATGGAGCGGGTCTGGCATAAAAGCAAAACCCTATTGTGCCGGCCAGACGCCGCCAAGTATAGGCCGGTTTGCCGGAGCGAGTTCAAAGCTTCGCGCGCCGGGGCGAGACAAGGCGAAACCGCCGAGAAGGCGGAACGCGCAAGGGGGAATGGACATTTCCGAAGCGGCTTTCAAGGCCTTTGCCCGGCTAGCCCGGTTACGCGCAGCAGACATTGAGCCGTTGATTTAAAGGATTTCGGCAATGCTGCGCGCCGCGCGCTTGGCGTCCAGAAAAATCAGGCCCAGCTTGGCCTCGCGCCGCGCGATCACGGTCAGCACCGCGTCAGGGCTGGCGTGGCTCATCAGGATGTAGCCGTGTTCTCCCTTGACCATCACCTGTTCCAGGCCGCCGCGCGCCAGTTCGCGCGCGGTGCGCTCGCCCAGGGACAGCATCGCCGCCGCCATCGCGCCGACCCGGTCCTCGTCCACCTCTTGCGGCAGCAGCGCCGCCATGGTCAGACCGTCGGCGGAAATGATGGCGGACGCTTCGATGTCGGCGGACGCGCCGTTGAGGTCGCTCAGAATGGATTTGAGCATTTGTTCACGCATGGGTTTCTCCTGGATTGTTCAATGCGCCGGCCGCCGCGCGGCCGGGGTTCAGGCGTAGCGGCGCACCAGCAGCTCCACCAGACCGACGAAGGCTTCGCTTTGCAGCCGCGGTTCGCCGCCTATGATCAGCGCGAAGGCCTGCTGCGCCACGTGCAAGGGGTAAAAGGCCAGCTGGCTGCGGCCGGCCGGATCCACCGAGGCCCAGGCGGCGCTGCCCAGGTTGAGGTGGTTCTTGAGCAGCAGGTGATGCCGGCGGCTCAAGGACATAAGGTCGCCGGCCAGCGCGGCGATTTCCTCGGCGGTTTCGTGGCGGAAGCCCGCGGTGGCGTAATAGAGGCCGTTGTCGTCGGCCAGCAGCGCCTGGCCGCTGCCGGACAGCGCCGCCAGCAGCTCCGGCAACTGGCTTTCCAGGTTGCCGGCGGCGGCCGGCCGCGGCTCGGCGGTGCCGTGGACGAATTCCAGCCGTTGCAAGCGGTAAAGGGTGGCCAGCGCTTGTTCCAGTTCGTCGTCGCACCATTCGCTGAGCAAGGGTTCGCTTAACGGCACCGCATGGCCCAGCCTCAGGATGTTGAGCAGCAGACGGCGGGTCAGGTCGGCCTCCGCGCCGGCGACGGCGTAAAAGGCGCCGGCCGGCGTGGCCATTGGATAAAGCGGCCCGCTCAGACGCAGTTCTTCGTTCATTGCGGTTCTCCCAGGCCAGGGTCTATCGAGTACAGCAGCGCCAGCAGCAGCTGTTTGATGTCTTCGCGGCGGCGGCAGTCCACTTCGAACACCGGCGCGCTCAGCCCGCGGGCGGCCAGGGCGTCGGCGTAGACGGCGGTGGCGGACAGCGGCGCGAGGTCGGTCTTGCTGACGCCCAGCGCCAGCGGCGCGCGACGCAGCAGCGGCTCGAAGGCGCGCAGGAAGAAGCCGAGGTCTTGCAGCGGATTGGCGCGGCTGTGGTCCAGCAGCAGGATCAGGCCGATGCTGCCGCGGCTGACGATGTCCCACATGAAGTCGAAACGCTCCTGGCCGGGAGTGCCGTAGAGGTGGATCTTGGTGTCGGCGTCCAGGCGCAACATGCCGTAGTCCAGCGCCACCGTGGTGTGGTCCTTGCGATGCAAGGTCATGTCGCTGGCCTTGGCGTCGGTGCGGATCGGGGCGATGTCGCTGATGGCGGCGATGGCGGTGGTTTTGCCCGCGCCCACCGGGCCCGCGAAGAGGATTTTGTTATCTGGGCTGCGCATGATGGAAGGTCGTGAGGCTCACAAACGGGTCACTTTTTGCAAGAGTCGGGACAGGAGGCCGGCGCGTTCGGGCGCGACGGCGTCGGGGCGCACCGGCGCGCTGGAGATCACTTTCAGGGGCGGCGCGTCGCTGTTCCAGTCCAGCAGGCCCAGCGCGTGGGCCGCGGAGAGGAAGGTGCAGGCGTGTTCGGGATCGACGCGCAGCAGCCGGATGATGATGCGCAGCGTGGCCGGTGTCTTGGTCAGCAGCGCGCTCAGTCGCGTCGCGTCCGGCAGCGCCGCCAGCCGGGTCAGGTTGGGCCACTGCCTCAGCCGCAGCGGAGTGTCCGCGCCGATGCCGGCCGGCAGCCGGCCCTGGCTGCTCCAGATCGCCAACTGCCACAGCAGCGCCGGCAGCGGCTGGGTGATGACGCCGGCGCTGGCGCCGGCGGCTTGAGCGTGCAGCGCGGGCGCGTCTTGCCGGCACAGCTCGCGCAATTGCTCCGCCGGCTGCAGGCATTGCGCTTGCGCGCGGTCCGGCCGCAGCCACAGCAGCGGCCGGCCCTCGGCCAGCAAGAGCGCCGGCCTAGGCTGGCGCGCCAGCCGCGTCGTCGCGCCGAGCAGGCCGCGCCGGGGGTCGAAGCGGGCGATGGAGATCGACGGCATGGACGGCGGCGGAGCCGGAGCGGCGACCGGTTCGGGCCGGGGCGCGGGCGCCGGGAGCGCTTCCGCTGCCCTTGCCGCGTCGGGCGCGCGCCGCAGCGCCGCTTGCAGTTGAGGAAACAGGGTCTCCACCCGCAGCGGCTTGGCCAGCGTCGGGACGGGCGCGCGCTCCGGCGGCGTCGCGGCGACGATCAGGGCCGGCAGCGCCGGATGACGCCGGCGGAATGTTTCCCAGGCCTGCCAGCCGACGGGGCTGTCGACATCGACGATGGCCAGGTCCGGCGCGCGTTCGTCGGACGGGGATTCGAGCAAGCGGTAGCGCAAGCTGTGGTGCAGGCGGAAGGCCATGCGCAGCAGGGCCAGCTTGCGATCGTCCATGCCGACGGCGAGCACGGCGATATCGGGGGCGGGAGGGGCGGCGCGCGGCATGGGCGTGCTCAGGCGGCCAGCATGCGCCGGCGGGCGGGGCCGGCGTCGGCGTCGAAACCGGCCAGCTGCGCGCTGACTTCCAGCGGCAGTTGGGCCACATGGCCGCGCAGTTGCCGCAATAGCCACTGGAAGCGCGCCCGGTCGT
Organism: Chromobacterium sp. FG22; assembly: GCF_057809415.1. NCBI lineage: Bacteria > Pseudomonadati > Pseudomonadota > Betaproteobacteria > Neisseriales > Chromobacteriaceae > Chromobacterium > Chromobacterium sp. FG22. Next base: position 64,590 of record NZ_JBMDJX010000010.1, read on the forward strand.
CCTGGCGGCGGTATAGCTGCAACAGGGGAGGATAGTTGGCGGCGTCCTCCGGCCGGCTCAGCACCGCTTGCTCCAAGGTCTGGATCGCCATGTCGACCTGGCCTTCGTTGAGGTAGGCGTCGGCCTCGCCGCGCGCGTCCAGATTCTCGGCCGCCTCCGTCTCGGTCCGCCGCGTCACCAGCGGCCGGCGCTGAGGCGCGGCGGCCGGAGGCGCGCCGCTGAAGCCGAAGCTGCGGCCGATGCGTTCCAGTTCCGGCCTGTCCGGGCGTCGCGCCAGCAGGTCCAGCGCCGGATGGGCGCCCAGCAGCCAGCCGGCGTGGATCAATTGTTCCTTGAGGCCGGCGCCGTGTTCGCCCAGCGCCAGATGGAAGCGCCATAGCGTCCGCGCATAGCGCGGCAGCTGGCGTTGCCGGTAATGCGCGTGCAGCAGGTCCAGCAAATGCGTCAGCGAGTGGGGGCGCAAGGTCAGCGTCTGTTCCAGCGCCGCCGTCGCCGCCGCGTATTCCTGCCAGCGCAGCCAGACTTTGGCCTGACGCTCGGCCGGCAGCAGCGCGGCGATGGCGTCCTTCTCCCGCTCATTCAGCGGAAACAGCGGGGCGCAGCCGTGCAGCAAGACTTGCGGCCGTCCGGCTACGGGAGGCGAGGGTTGAGACGGATGGGCGGTGAGGACGGCTGCCGTGGTTTCCTCGGCGTCTTCCGCCGCCAGTTCCGGCGCGTCGTCGCCCAGGCGCAGGCCGATGGCCTCCGGCCCCCAGCCCAGCCTTTGTTCCGCCAGCACGCGCAGGGCCAGCTGATTGCGCTCGACGCGCAGACCGGCTTCCACCGCTTGTTCCAGCGCTTCCCGTCCGATCAGCGCCAGATCGTGCTGTCGTTCCAGCATCGCGGCGTAGTCGTCCAGCGCGCCGGTCTTGAGGTAGAGGCCGGCCAGCCGCAGCAACTGCTTGGAGGAGTGCGGCGCCTGTCGGTCCACATAGTGGCGCAGGGCCTGCGCCGCCTGTTCCAGATAGCCGAACTCGATGAAGATGTCGACTTCGGCGAGCGAATCCAGCTCGTCCACCTGATAGGGCTGCTCGGCGTCGCCGGCGTCCGTTGGGTCCGGCTCGGCCAAGGAGATGTCCTCGTCCCGCGCTTGCGCGGCGCGGTCGCGGCGAGCCTGCCAGCGTAGCGCGGCCAGCAAGGCGAGCAGGCCCATGGCCAGCGCCAGGCCGACGACCAGATCGACGGGGTTCTGCGGCAGCCAGTCAGTCATGGCGCGGCGCCTCGCGCGACGGCGGCGTGAAATCGGCGGGGCCGATCAGATCGGTGCCGCATTCCAGGGTTTCGAACCAATCCAGAAAACGCTTCACCATGGGCTTGCCCTGGAAGGAGCCGCCGTGTTGCGGCACGATCCATTCGATGTCCAGCCGGCGGACCATGTCCACCCACAGCCGGCAGGCTTTGTTGTTGGACATATAGCGGCGATGGAAGGCGAGCATGTGGCTGTCGTGCAGGTGGGCGTCGAAGTCGCTGACCGGCAGGCCGGCCGCGTGGCCGTCCATCAAGGAGGCGCCGATGTCGCCGGAGAACAGGATCTTGCTGATCGGGTCGTAGATCTGAAAAAAGCCGACCGTGTGCAAGTAATGGGCCGGCACGATTTGCAGGTCCGCGCCGCCCAGCCGCATCCACATCCCGCGCGGCGGAATCGCCACCAGCCGCCCGGCGGTGGCGCCGCGCATGCAGAAGTGGGGCAGGAAGCGGGTCCATTCTTCGGCGATGATCACCTGGGCGTCGGTGATCAGCAGCCAGCCGCCCACCGAGGCGATGATGTCCGGGTCCTGATGCGAGGCGAAGATGTAGCGGGTGTGGGAGGGCAGGAAGTAATCGGCCAGTTCCGCGATCAGGTGCTTGTAAGTGAGGTTGCCGCCGGGGTCCAGCAGAATGCCCTCGCCTTGGTCGATGATGGCGAACTGATTGGATTGTATGCCTTCGCCCTGCACCAGTTCGGTGAAGGCGACGCATTTGTGATTGCCGTCGTCGTAAAGCACCAATGCCATGAACCGCCTCGTCTGCTTGGCCCGCCCGCGAATGGACGTGTTATGCCGTAAGAATGCGCAGATATTATGCAAGCGGTATGGTTGGGGTCTTGACCTGGGTCAAGCTCACCCGGAAGGAATATTTTTACGCGGCGGTGACAGCGTCGCCATAAAGATGTATTATTTTTACATCTTTAAGCCGACCGGCGCCGAGTCGGCGTTTTTTACCCACAATAAAATGTATTAAGCACACATCTTTAGGAGCCCGCCATGTTGAGTCCCGAAACCCGCGCCCTGGTCAAAGCCACCGTTCCTGTGTTGCAGCAACACGGGCTGAGCCTGACCAGTCATTTTTATCGCCGCATGTTCAGCCATAACCCGGAGCTGAAGAACATCTTCAACCAGGGGCATCAGCACTCCGGCCAGCAGCAACAGGCGCTGGCCATGGCGGTGCTGGCCTACGCCCAGCACATAGACGACCCGTCGCCGTTGGCGCCGGTGCTGACCCGGGTGGCGCACAAGCATGTCAGCCTGGGCATCCGCGCCGAGCATTACCCCATCGTCGGCAAGCATTTGCTGGCGTCCATCCAGGAAGTGCTGGGCGAGGCGGCGACGCCGGCGCTGATAGCGGCCTGGGCCGCCGCCTACGGCCAATTGGCGGACATCTTGATCGCGGAGGAGCGAGAACTGTACCGCGCCAGCGCCAACGCCGAAGGCGGCTGGGCCGGCTGGCGGCCGTTTCGCATCGCGCGCAAGGTGGCGGAGAGCGAGGAAATCACTTCCTTCTATCTGGCGCCGGCCGACGGCGGCGCGGTGCCTGGCTTCCGGCCCGGCCAGTATGTGTCGGTCAAATGCTTCGTCGAGGAATGGGGGCTGGTCCAGCCGCGTCAGTACAGCCTGTCCGACGCGCCCAACGACGAATATCTGCGCATTTCGGTCAAGCGCGAGGACGGCGGCGAGGGCAAGCCGGCGGGGCGAGTATCCAATCTGCTGCACGCGGAAAAACGGGAGGGCGACATTCTGGAGCTGAGCGCGCCGCAGGGTGATTTCTTCCTGCATGAAGAGCGCGACGGCCCGGTGGTGCTGATCAGCGCCGGCGTCGGTCAGACGCCGATGCTGTCCATGCTGCGGCATTTGCTGAGAACCGGCAGCCGTCGCGAAATCCGCTACCTGCACGCGGCTCGCCACGGCGGCGCGCACGCGATGCGCGATGGTTTGCGCCAGATGCAGGAACGCCACGCGCAGCTGCGCGCCCATGTCTGCTACGAGGCGCCGCGCGCGGAGGACGTGTTGGACCGGGACTATCAGCAGCAGGGACGCCTGCAACTGAGCCAGCTGCGCGAGATGACGCTGCTGCCGGACGCCGACTATTATCTGTGCGGCCCGGTGGGCTTCATGCTGGCGCAGCGCGCCAGCCTGCTGGACTTGGGCGTGGCGGCGGAACGAGTGCATTTCGAGGTGTTCGGCTCCAACGCCGTCGGCGGCTGAGCCGCGGCAAGGCCCGCGCTCTATTGAGCGGCGGGCTTTAGAACCTGTTCAATGTCCGCCGCGCGTCCGCGATAGGGTCGGAAAGGGCCTTGAAAACAGTTTTAGAATGCTGGTGTACCATGTGTACACTTCGCTTCTTCAGCCATTTTTGCCTTGTCTCGCGCTGACTCGCGAGGCTTTGAACAGGTTTTTAAGATCATGCAATTGACCCGTTTTACCGATCTCGGCCTGCGCGTGCTGATGTATCTGACCTGGCAGGAAGAGGGGCCGTTGGCCACCATTCCCGAAATCGCCGCCCGTTTCGAAGTGTCGCGCAACCATCTGGTCAAGGTCGTCCACTTCATGGCGCAGCAGGGCTGGCTGCAGACCAGCCGCGGCAAGGGCGGCGGCTTGGCGCTGGCGCGGGCGCCGGAGCGCTACCGCGTCGGCGAGGTGGTGCGCACGCTGGAAGGACTGTCGCAGTTGATAGATTGCGCGGACCCGCCGTGCGCGCTGCGGCCGGGCTGTAGGCTCAAGGGCGCGCTGGACGAGGCGCTGGCGGCGTTTTTCCGTACGCTGGACCAATACACCTTGCGCGATATGATGGCCGCGCCCACCGGCGAGGCCATCGTCCGGCTGCATCGGCAGCCCTTGCCCATCTCAAAATGATGTTGGCGTATTTTGTTGAGATTCACATGGATTATCATTTGTAATATTTTTTGTATCTTATTGTCGTGAACGCGGCGGGTACTTACACTGCCCGCCATGCGTTATCCCATCCTTCTCCCCGTCGTTTTATTGTTGGCCGGCTGCGACGCGGCCGAATTTTCAAAAATCAGCCAATCCGCGGAAGTCAAAACCCTGGCCAAGGCCGGAGCGGCCGTGGTGCGCCAACTGGAGCAGGCGACGCGGCCCGCGGCCGAGGCCGGCGCGCCGGGCCGGGTCCAGGCGGCGCAGCTGGTCAGCGGCGTCAAGCAAGTGGGGCACCGCGATTTTTCCAACGCCAAGAAAGTGCTGCCGCGGGTGTTCTCCGGCATGGAGCAGGACTTCTATTGCGGCTGCGATTACCGCGGCAAGGCGGTGGATTGGGCGTCCTGCGGCTATGTGCCGCGCAAGTCCGAAACCCGCGCCAGCCGCATTGAGTGGGAACACGTGGTGCCGGCCTGGAATCTGGGCCATCAGCGCCAATGCTGGCAGCAGGGCGGCCGCAAGAACTGCGCGTCCAGCGATCCGGTGTTCCGCATGGCGGAAGGCGATCTGAACAATCTGGTGCCGGCGGTGGGCGAGGTCAACGGCGACCGCGCCAACTTCGCCTACGGCGCGTGGAGCCGCAAGCCGGCGACCATGTACGGCCAATGCCAATCGGTGACGGATTTCGGCAACAAGCGTTTCCAGCCGCGCGAGGAAGTACGCGGCGCGGCGGCGCGCATCACCTTGTACATGCACGCGCGCTACCAGCTGCGCATGAGCCGTCAGGACCAGCAACTGATGTGCGCCTGGGCGCGCCAGTATCCGGTTAACGCCTGGGAGCGCCGCCGCGACGCGCGCATCGTTCAACTGCAGGGCGAGGGCAATTTCCTGGTGGCGGAGCCGCAGCGGCTGGCCGAGCTGTGCGGCGCTTGAGCGCGGCGGCCGGGCGGCCTTATTTGACCGCGCCGTCCATGCCGCGCATGAAATAGCGCTGGCAAAACAGGAAGACCAGCAGCACCGGCGCGATGGTCAGCACCGCGCCGGCGGCCACCATGCGCGTGGAGGTGGCGAAAGCGCCCTTCAGGTATTGCACCCCGACGGACAGCGGGTAGAGGTCCGGGTTCTTCAGCACCACGCTGGGCCAGACATAGCTGTTCCACGACCAGACCAGGGTGAAGATGGCCAGGGTGGCCAGATAAGGCCGGCTCAGCGGCAGGCAGACGCGCCAGAACAGCTGCCAGTCGTCGGCGCCGTCCATGCGCGCGGCGGCGATGATTTCTTCGGGAATCTCCTCGAAGGCGTGCTTCATCAGAAAAATGCCGAAGGCCCCGGCCAAGGCCGGCAGCGCCACGCCGACGCGGCTGTCGTCCAGGCCCAGCCAGGACAGCGTCACGTAATTGCTGAGCACATTGGTTTCGCTGGGCAGCAGCAGGGTGGCGATGATGGCGTAAAACACCCACTGCCGGCCGCGGAAGCGCAGCTGCGCCAGCGCGAAGCCGGCGCAGCTGGAAACCAGCAGGGTGCCGGCGGTGGTCAAGGCGGAAATCAGCGCCGAGTTCCATAAAAACCGCCCCATCGGAATCTGGGTCCAGACTTCGCGAAAGTGGGCCAGCGACAAGGGCTCGGGCAAGCGCGGCGGGAAGTCGAACACCTGCTCGCCGTCGCCCAGCGCGATCATCAAGGTCCACCAAAACGGATAGCAGGCGGCGCAGGCCAGCGCCAACAACAGCAGATAGTCCGGCAGGCGCCGCAGCGCGCGCGAACGGGTTTGCCGGGCGGGGCGGGCAAGCGGGCTTGAGACGGCGGTCATGGCGGGCGTCCTGAAACTAGCGGTGGGCCGGGCGCAGCAGGCGGAAGTTGAGGCCGGCCAGCAATAGGCAGATCACGGTCAAGAGCAGGCCGGCGGCGGCGCCGCGGCCGAAGTCCAGCTGATCGAAGCCTTGGTGGAACATGTAATACAGCACGGTATAGGTGGAGTTCAGCGGGCCGCCGCGGGTCATCACCAACACCTCCTCAAAGGCCTTCAGCGCGTCCAGCGTGGAAATCAGGCTGCAAAACAGAATGGTGGGCTTCAGCATGGGCAGGGTGATGCGCCAGAAACGCTGCCAGGCGTTGGCGCCGTCCAGCAAGGCCGCTTCCTGCATTTCCGCCGGGATCGCCTGCAGGCCGGCGAGGTAGAGCACCATGTAATAGCCGACGCCGCGCCAGAAGGTGACGAACATCACGGAAAACAGCGCGATGTCCTCGTCGCTGAGAAAGCCGATTTCCTGCTGCGCCGCCAGCAGACGCAGCCAGCGCAGCGCGCTGTTGAGCACGCCGTAATCGGCGTACATCCAGTTCCACATGATGCCGACCACGGCGACGGTGGTGATCACCGGCAGATAGACGGCGGCGCGAAACAGCTTGACGCCGCGCAGCGGCCGGTTGGCCAGCAGCGCCAGCGCGATGGCGGCCAATTGGATGACCGGCACCACCAGCAGATAGAGCAGGGAATTGCGCAGCGCGCGCCAGAACACCTCGTCCTGCAGCAAATAGTCGAAGTTCTCCAGCCCCGCCCACTGCGGCGGCGACAGCAGATCGTAGCGGGTGAAGGCCAGATAGCTGCCGAACAGCAGCGGCCAAAAGGTGAACGCCGCCATCAGCAGCAGGGCCGGTGCCAGGAACAGCCAGGCGTTGCGGGCGCTGGATTTCATCGCGGCGCGCTTACTTCAGCTGCCGGTTCCAGAAGGCGGCCGCCTCGTCCAGCGCCAGCTGGGCGTCCTTGCGGCCGGTGACCGCCGCTTCCACGCTGTCCACCAGTTTTTTCTTCAGATCCGCCAGCCGCGGCACGCCGCTCAGGCTGAAGGTGCGGATGTCCGGCGCGGCCTTGGCGCCCTGGGCGCGGGCGACGTCGACCAGGCTGCCGCCGGCCTGGGTGAAGTAAGGATCGCGCAGCGCGGCGCGGGTGGAGGGGAAGGTGGCGCCGGTGACTTTGGAAAACGCCAGTTGCTGCGCGTCGCTGGTCAGGAAGCGGGCGAACTTGATCGCTTCGGCCTGGGTGGGCGCCGGCAAGCCCTTGGACACCGCCCAGCCGAACTGATAGCCGCCCTGGACCACGCCGGTGGGTCCCAGCGGCGCCGGCTGCACCCGGCTGACCGCGAAAATGGCGCGGGCGTCGGTCTGAGTGCGCCGCACCGCCGTGGGCGCGGTCTCCATCATCGCCAGCCGGCCGCTGTTGTAGAGCTTGACGCTGGCCTGGTAGTTGTCGTCAGCGAACAGGTTCTCCTTGGCCAGCGCGCCGGCTTTGTAGGCGTCGGCGTACTGGCGCAGCAAGGTCGCGTGCGCCGGGCTGTTGAAGACCGCCTTGCCGTTTTGCAGCAAGGGCAGGCCGCGGCCCAGCATGATGCCGTCGATCTGGCCCAGTTGCGGCAGCAGGCCGGGCACGCCGGTCTTGGCGCGGATGGCCTTGGCCGCGGCCAGCTGCTGTTCCAGGCTGAGCAGCTGGCGCGCCGGGTCCAGGCCGGCTTTGCGGAACAATTCGCCGTTGAGCACCAGCACGTTGACGTTGTTGTACCAGGGATAGGCGTAGAGCTTGCCGGCCACGCTGAGGTCGGCCAGCGCATTGGGCAGATAGCCGGCCTTGTCCGCGGCCAGCGCGCCGTCCAGCGGCAAGAGCGCGCCTTTCTGCGCGTATTTGTACAGCCGCGGCACGTCGTGGTTGATCAGCGCCGGCGGCTTGCCGGCGGCGATGGCGGCGTTGAGCTTGGTTTCGAAGCCCTCGTTGAACACGTCCACCCAGCGCAATTCGACATTGGGATGCTGCGCCTCGTACTGCTGCTTCGCCGCGGCGAAGTAGGCGTCGAACTGAGGCTTGAGCGAGTCGGTCCAGTACTCGACCACGATCTTGTCGGCGCGGGCCGGGCCGGCCAGGGCCAGCAGGCCGGCGAGCAGCAGCGGGGAGAGGCGCATGGGATGTCCTTATGGAGTGAGGAGGGGGTCAGTCGGCCAGCAGGAGCAGCGCGCCGGCGCAGGCGTCGCCTTGCGGCGAACTGAGGCGGCCGGCGAATTCCGGCGGCAGCCAATCGCGCAGCGCCTGGCCCAGGCCGCCGCACAAGGCCGTCGGCAAACTCTCGTCCGGATCCAGCGCCTTGGCGATGGACCAGGCGTCGCGGCCGGCCTGGCGCAGCAATTCGGCGGCCAGAGAGTCGCGGCGGCCATTGGCCACCACCAGCGGCGCCAACTGCGCGAACAGCGTGGGCGTGGCGCGGCCGTTCCAGGCCATCATCGCCTGCCAGTCGCCGCCTACATGTTTCAGCACCGCCCGGGTCAGCGGCGTGGCGGCCAGGCGGCCGTCCAGCGCCATCTGCGCGTATTGCGCGGCGCGTTGGCCCAGCCAGGCGCCGCTGGCTTCGTCGCCGCTGGGATAACCCCAGCCGCCCGCCTCGCGATGACTGCCGTCCGGATACAGCGCTTCGCCTATGCTGCCGGTGCCCAGCGCCACGATCACGCCGGGCCGGCCACCGTGGGCGCCCAGCAAGGTGGTGTAGCCGTCGGTGGCCAGGCGCAGACGGGCGTAGCCGGGATCGGCGGCGCGGAAGGCGGCCGCCCAATCGGCGTTGTGCACGCCGGACAGGCCCAGGCCGATCGCGCATCGCGCCGGCGGCGCAGGCGGCAGGTCGGCTTGGGCGAAGGCGTGGGCGACGACTTCGTTCACGGCGTCCCAGGCTTGCGGCACGCCGCGCGACAGCGCGGAGGGGCCGCCTTCGGCGCGGGCGAGCAGGCGGCCGGCGGCGTCGCTCAGGCAGACGCGGGTGCCGCTGCCGCCGCCGTCAACGCCCAGGCGGTATTCAAAAGCTTCAGTCACGGTGCTGTCCTTGGTCAAATGCGGGCGCCCGGCGCAAATCCCCGCAACATCATGGGTTTGCATGGCCGGCGTCCGATGCCATTAGAATTTTTGAAAATTCAATCATTACGATGGCATTTCGTCAAGTTGATTTATTTAATTGCGGCGACTGGGGCGCCTGGCTGTCGCCGCCGCCGCAACAAGGCCGGCGGACGCGCTTGTCCGCCCGGGGCCGGCTCGCCATACTGCCGGCATGAAATCCATTCCTGCAGGCCAGGACCCGCGCACGGTGGCGGGGACCAATCTGGAGCACGCCCGCGCGCACAACCGTCGCGCGGTGATCGAGACCATACGCCTGAACGGGCAGCTGACCCGCGCCGAAATCGCCCGCCTGACCGCCTTGACGCCGCAGACGGTGTCCAATATCGCGGCGGAATTGCTGGACGGCGGCATGCTGTTGGCCGGAGAGCCGATGCGTGAGGGCGCGCGCGGCCAGCCGGCGATACCCTTGAGCATCAACCCGGACGGGGCCTACTCGCTGGGCATTCAGCTGGACACCCAGTCGCTGATCGCGGTGGCGGTGGACTTGGCCGGTCAATGCCGCGCTCGAGTGGAGGCGCCGGTGAGGCGGCCGGATCCGCAACTGGCCCTGCCCTTGATCGAAGAGGTGGTGGGCCGGCTGCGCGCCGAGTCGGGCATAGACTGGGGGCGGGTGCTGGGCCTGGGTCTGGTGATGCCGGGCCCTTTCGGCGTCGAGGGCATGAGTTCGGTCGGCCCCACCACCTTGCCGGGCTGGGAGGAGGTGGACGCGGCGGCGCAGCTGGAGCGCAGGCTGGATCTGCCTGTCCTGCTGGAAAAAGACGCCACCGCGGCCGCCATCGGCGAGCGGCTGTACGGCCGCGCCGCCGCGCTGCGCAACTTCGTTTATCTGTTCATCGGCGCCGGGCTGGGAGCGGGCTTGTTCCTGGACGGGCGCTTGTACGCGGGCGTTCGCCACAACGCCGGCGAGATCGGTCACATGATCGTGATGCCGGACGGACGGCCCTGCGATTGCGGCAACCATGGCTGCCTGGAGCGCTATGTGTCGCTGCGCGCGCTGTATGAAACGCTGGGCCTGGCCGACGACGCGGAGCTGGCGGCCCGCAGTCTGCAGCGGCCGACGCCGGAGATCTGCTACGGCATCGAGCGCTGGCTGGCCACCGCCGCGCCGCCGCTGCGCCAGGCGATCAATATCCTGGAAAGCCTGCTGGACATCGAGGCGGTGGTGATCGGCGGTTTTCTGCCGCCGGCCTTGCTGGAGCAGCTGGAGCAGCGGCTGCATCCGCTGCCGGTGTCTATCCGGCAAAGCTGCGGCCCGCGGGTGCTGCTGGGCGGAGCCGGCCGCGACACGGTGGCGCTGGGCGCGGCGGCCTTGCCGATCTTCGACGAGTTCAATCCGCAGTACGAGGTCTTGCTCAAAGCTTGAGAAGCGGTTGGCGATCCAGCGCGCCGGCGTCACGGCGGATCTTTTTATGTCATTGGCTTGACCTGGCCATCGCGGCGCGTAAATATTGCCCATCATTAAAGCAAAACGCTTTATTTAATTGAACGGGGGCCGCGCCATGAAGATTCTGCTGAACCACATCGGTTTCGAACCGCAAGCGTCCAAGCTGGCCTTGTTGCAGGCGCCGGCTCAGGCCGCGCCGACGGCGCTGGTCTTGCTGGATGCCGAGGGGCGCGCCGCGACCGAAATTCCTTTGCAGCCGCAGGGCATGGCGGAGGGATGGCCGGAGTGGCATTACTGGCAGGCGGATTTCAGCGGCTGGACGCGGCCGGGCCGTTATCGGCTGTGGCTGCGGGACAGCGCGCCGCCGGTGATCAGCCATGAGTTCGAGGTGGGGCCGGGCTGCTTGGGCGGGCAGATGTTGTCCGACCTATTGCATTATTTCAAGTCGCAGCGCTGCAGCGGCCTTTACGACCAGGCGGATCGCGCGGCGCCGGAGTGGGGCGGCGAAGCGAGGCGGGACGTGCGCGGCGGCTGGTTCGACGCCTCCGGCGACTGTTCCAAATACCTGTCGCACCTGTCTTACGCCAACTTCATGAATCCGCAGCAGACGCCCTTGCTGGCTTGGGCGCTGATGGCCGGCCGCGAGGCGCTGCCGCCGCAGCCGCGCTGGTTCGACGAGCGCATGGTGGACGAGGCGCTGCACGGCGCGGACTTTCTGTTGCGGATGCAGCATTCGTCGGGGTTTTTCTATATGACGGTGTTCGACGGCTGGAGCAAGGCGCCGGAACAGCGCGAACTGTGCGCCTATTCCACTCAGCGCGGGCTCAAGTCGGGGCGTTTTCAAGCCGGCTTCCGCCAGGGCGGCGGCCTGGCGATCGCCGCGCTGGCGCGCGCGGCGGAATTGCCGCGCGACGGCGAGTTCGGTCGCGGCGATTATCTGGCCGCGGCGCGGCGCGGCTTCGCCCATCTGCAGCAATACAATGCGCGCTATCTGGACGACGGCTGCGAAAACCTCATCGACGACTATTGCGCCCTGCTGGCCGCTTGCGAGCTGTACGCGGCCAGCGGCGAGCCGGTGTTCGCCGACGCCGCCGACCGCCGCGCGCGGCGGATGTTGGCGCGGCAGGACGAGGCGGGCCGCTTCTGGATGGACGCGGAGCGCCGGCGCAGTTTTTTCCACGGCGCCGACGCCGGTTTGCCCTATCTCGCCTTGTTGCGCTTCGTCGCGGTGTTGCCGGCTTCGCCGTTGGCGAGCGCCGCGCGGCAGGCGGTTCGGCGGGGGCTGGAGGCCGAAATGGCGCTGACGGCGGCGGCGGGCAATCCTTTCGCCTATCCGCGGCAATGGGTGGCCCGCGACGGCGAGGAGGGCGCGGCGCGCTTTTTCATGCCGCAAACCAATGAAAGCGCTTATTGGTGGCAGGGAGAGAACGCGCGGCTGGCGTCGGTGGCCGCCGCGAGCTGCGCCTTGGCGGAGAGGGAGGAGGGGGACGCTCGCGCGGCGATGCTGAAGTACGCGCAGGGCGCGCTGGACTGGATTCTGGGGCGCAATCCCTTCGACGTTTGCATGCTGCAGGGCTGGGGTCGTAATAATCCGCGCTATGAGCCGGGCTATTACAACGCCTGCGGCGGGGTGTGCAATGGGATCACCGCCGCGCCGGGCGCGGACGAGGGCATCGCCTTCCTGAGCCCGGAACAGACCGATATCAGCCAGTCCTGGCGCTGGACCGAGCAATGGCTGCCGCACGGGGCCTGGCTGTTTCTGGCCCTGGCCTTGCGTGGGAGGGCGGACGGCGCTTGAAATGCGAAACGCCATCGGCAAGCCGATGGCGTTCTGTTTCAGCGGCCCCCGCTGCCGGGGGCGTCTGAGATTTACTGCTGCTGGGTGCTGCGCGGACCGCGATTGCCCTGATAGCCGCCTTCGCGGCGTTGGCCTTGGTAGCCGCCTTCGCGACGATTGCCGTAGCCGCCGCGACCGCCGCCGCTGCCCGGACGGCGATCACCGTAGCCGCCTTTGCCGCTGGTGTTGCGACGCGGGCCTTTCGGCGGGCGACGGGTGGGTTCCATGCCTTCGATCACGCCTTCGGTGATCTGACGCTTCAGGTACTGCTCGATGCGGCGCACTTTGTGGAATTCCTTGGACTCCGCCAGGGTGATGGCGGTGCCGTCGCGACCGGCGCGGCCGGTGCGGCCGATGCGGTGCACGTAGTCTTCAGCCTGTTTCGGCAGGTCGAAGTTCACCACGTGGGTGATGGTGGGCACGTCGATGCCGCGTGCCGCCACGTCAGTGGCCACCAGAATCTTGATGCGGCCGCGACGCAGATCGTTCAGCGTACGGTTACGCCAGCTTTGCGGCATGTCGCCGTGCAGGCAGGCGGCGGAATAGCCCTGGTCGGACAGCTTGTCGGCCAGTTCTTCGGAGTAGGCTTTGGTGGCGGAGAAAATCACGCACTGGTCGAAGCCGGACTCTTTCAGGATGTGATCCAGCAGACGGTGTTTGTGGTTCAGGTCGTCAGCGTACAGCAGGTGCTCTTCGATGGTGCCGCCCGAGGTCTCGGTGCGGGCGATCTCGATGCGTTGCGGATCGCGGGTCATCTTCTCGGCCATGCGGCCCACGGTGCCGTCCAGCGTGGCGGAGAACAGCACGGTCTGGCGGGTTTCCGGAGTGGCTTTGACGATGGTCTCGATGTCTTCGATGAAGCCCATGTCCAGCATGCGGTCGGCTTCGTCCAGCACCAGCATTTCCAGGCGGGAGAAGTCGATGCGGCCGGAGCGCATGTGGTCCATCAGACGGCCGGGAGTGGCCACGATCAGGTCAACCGGACGCGATAGCGCGCGGGTCTGATAGCCGAAGGAGGAGCCGCCCACCAGACAGACGGTTTTCATCCAGCGCAGGTCCTTGCCGTATTCCAGCGCGTTCTTTTCCACTTGCTGGGCCAGTTCGCGGGTCGGGCACAACACCAGTACGCGCGGGCCCTGGCCTTTGCCGGTGGAGCGCTCGGACAGCTTGGTCAGCGCCGGCAGCAGGAAGGCTGCGGTCTTGCCGCTACCGGTTTGGGCGGAAACCAGCAGGTCGCGGCCGGCGATGGCTGCGGGCACGGCTTGAGCCTGTACTTCGGTAGGGGAAGAGTAACCAGCGGCTTCCAGCGCGCGCAGGATGGTCGGGGCAATGCCCAGGTCGGAAAAATGCATGATGTCCTTTCAAGCCGGAAACTGCCGGCGTCACTTGTAGCCAGGTTGGTGGCGGTCGGTTATACGGCGCCTTTAAGCCGTAAATCATCGGCACTAACCTGACAAGCGGCGAACAGCGGTCCAGTCTGATGCGACATTATAAGCGTGGACGAAGCCTGGAAATGGTCAGGGACGATGAAGCAATCTCACTCGGGCTGAGGCGTGGTTTGGAATGCCCGGTGGAAACACAAGAGGCCGGACTATACGGTAAATCAGGCGGGTTTACAACTGTTTTTTCAAAACATGCCGGCTAAGTATTTGATTGTTTGCCGCTTGCCGCGGCGATTTTGCAAAAAAACTGTCGGAATCCGCAAAGACGACCGACAGCCAGGCTTGGACCAAGCGACGTCCGCTTATGGAGATTTGCTGGCTTCTAACTACACTTCAACGATGACGGGCCACGCGTGAAACCTTCGTTGAGGGCTGACAATGAGTGGAAAAAACAGATTCGCAAGCACGGACCGGGCTCACTCCTGGTTGATGTCCTGCTCCCCTGGCGCGGCCTATGCCGTTTGCGTCGCCTTGGCCCTGGCCTTGACTCTGGGCCTGGCGCTGGCGCTGACGGCGTGGCGCTTGCAGTCGCTGGCCGGGGAAAAGGCCGAACTGGTCGCCGGCCAGCTCACTTGGCAATTGTCGCCGGCGTTCGCCGCCTTGACGCGATTGGACACGCTGCCGCCGCCGGAGCCGGATTGCCGCGCCCAGACCCAGGCCTTGGCGGAATTGGTCCAGCGCACTTCGCTGGTGCGCTTCGCCCAGGCGCGCGGCGCCGGAGGCCTGCTATGTGCATCGCGGCGCGGCGCGGTTGCGGAGGCGGACGGCGTGGAAGGCGGGGCGAGCCTGTTGCCGGCCGGCAGCGGGCAGTTGTTGCCTGGTTTGCGGCTGGCGCATACGGCCGGAGTGCTGGAGCTGGACGCCGGCCCGCTGGTCGCGCAATTGGCCCTGGCCGAGCGCGAAGGCGTGAAAGTGAGCCTGCTGGCCGGAGGGCGGGCCTTGGCCGCCAACGGCGAGGTCAGAGAGCAGGGCCCGGACGCGGGCGGCGAGGTGGTCTGGGTGCCGTCCGCGCCGGCGCGCATCGGCGTGTTGGCGGCGCCGCAATGGGGAGCGGCGCCCTTGCTGGTGCTGAAAACCCAGTGGCTGGCCTTGTTGCTGGCCGCGGCGCTGGGCTGCGGCATCGCCTGGGGCGCGCGCCGCGGTTCGGGCGGGCGCAAGGCGACGGGGTGGGAGATCTCCGAGGGCATTCGGCAAAAAGAGTTCTTCGCTCATTACCAGCCCATCGTCACCGCGGCCAGCGGCGAATGCGTCGGCGTGGAAGTGCTGGCGCGCTGGCGGCACCCGGTGCAGGGCAATGTGCGCTCCGAGCTATTCATCCAGACGGCGATCGAGGCCGGCTTGATCGTGTCGCTGACGCGCTACATGTTGCGGCGGGTGGCCGAGGAGTTGAAGCAGATCGTGCTGTCGCCCGGCTTTATGGTGGGGCTCAATATTTCCACCGAGCATCTGGCCTTGCCCGAATTGCTGGAGGATTGCCGGCCGCTGGTCAATCTATTGCGCGAGAAGCAGGCGCAACTGGTGCTGGAGGTGTCGGAGCGGGCGCCGCTGCAAGAGGCGTCCGGCGCGCAGAAGGTGATCAACGGTTTGCGGCAGATGGGGGTGAGGCTGGCGCTGGACGACTTTGGCGCCGGCTACGCCGACAAGACATATTTGAGCCGCTGGGGCTTTGATTATCTAAAGGTTGAAAAAGGCTATGTGTCCGCCTTGGGGCAGGATAGCCTGAAGGGCAATATTCTGGACGGCCTGCTCTTGTCCTCCAATGAAATGGGGGTGCAGGTGATTGTGAAAGGGGTGGAGACCCAGGGGCAGCAAAGCTATTTGAACGTGAAGGGCTTCGAGTATTTGCAGGGTTTTTACTTCGGCAAGCCGATGACCTTGAATCATTTCCGGCAGTGGCTGTATTCCGGCATCGCCGAAAGCCGTACCCGCCCCTCCGGCAAAAGGGAGGGCGGCGGCTGAAACCGGATCGCGGCTTGGGGCGACGGGGGCGCTTTGTTACAATGCGCCCTTTTTTGTTTCAGGAAAGGGGTAGGGAATGATGTATGCCGTGCAGCGTTATGCGGCCTCCCGTCCTTGGGCCAAGCGCGTCAGCCAGCTGTATGTTCAGGCTTTGCAGCCGTCCGCGGCGCGCAAGGACATGAAGGAAGTGATCAAGCGCGAACTGGAGCGCGCCGCCCAGGTGTTCGAAGTGGGGCAGCAGACCATTGTCGCCGAACTGGCTTTGGCAGAGTCCTGGGGCTGCTTCGCCCGCCATGGCCGCGTGATTTCCCATCTGGACGACGGCCTGGTGCAGGCCTTGGCCCACACCCGGCTGCCCTCGCAATTGCCGGATACGCTGAGCTTGCCGGCCGATGCCTTCTTTTTACATGTGCCGGGCGGCGGCGGGGCTTTCGTCTCGCATCAAGCGGAGCGCAGGGCCTTGCTGCTGACGCTGGTGGGCGAGGGCTTTTCTCGCGACGCCGCGCAATGGCTGCACGAGTCCGATGGGGTGGAGGCCTTGTTGGTCAGCTACCCGGGCGAACTGGCGCCGCAGATCGCGGCGGTGGCCGAGCGTTGGCAGGCCTTGTTGGCCGCGGTGCTCAACGGCCTGGCGATGATGACCCAGCCCAAACTGGAACGGGAGCAGGCCTGGCAGCCGGGCGCGCCGCAGCCATGGGTGGAGCAGGCCGGCGCGCCGGCTTGCGTCAAGACCCGGCAGCGCGGCCGCAGCCAATTGCTGAAAGCGGGTTTCAGCGAGGTGAGTTTCTGCCGTATTCCCGAGCTGGACGCCGCGCAGGCTTACGCGACCCAGGGTTACTGGCGGCGGCAGGCGTTTGGCGAAGCCAAGGCGAATTCGCGCCTGGTGTGGGTGGCGCCGAAATAAGAGCGGCGGCTTGGAGTCGGCTCTCAGTATTCCTGCAGCAGTTCGCGTATGGTGTCTCTGAGCTTGTTGGTGGAGAAGGGCTTGTCGCAGCAGGCCGAGACGCCGGCCGCCTCCACCTCGGCCAGCCGGTCGTGGTCGGTCTCGCTGGTGATCATCAGGATGGGCGTTCGCCCCTGAGCGCTGTTCTGACGGATGTGGCGCGCCAGCTCGCAGCCGTCCATGCCGGGCATGTGGTAGTCGACGATGATCAGCTGGAAGCTTTCGTTTTCCAGCAAGGGCAGCGCGTCGGCGCCGCTGGCGGCTTCGGTGAAGTGTTCGAAGCCCAGGCGCTCCAGCACGGCGCGCACATGGCGGCGCGAGGTCTGGCTGTCGTCGACGATCAACACCTGGACGTTGGCCAGATCCGTGTCCACCTCCATGGCCAGGCTCTCGGTATTGATGAAGTCCAGCGCGTTGGCCAGCACCTCGTCCAGTTGGCCGCTGGTGAAGGGCTTGGGCAGAATGCCCAGGCTGCCGGCCTGGCGGATGGGCTCCAGCCGTTCCGGATTGGTTTCGCTTGAGACCAGAATGAAGGGCATGCCGCTGAGATCGGCGCTTTCGCGCATCTGCTGCAGCAACTGCTGGCCGGTCATGTCGGGCAGATAGTAGGCGCTGATCACCAAGTCGGGGCGCGACTCGCGCGCGCGGTTGAGCAGCGCTTCGCCGTTGGGATGGATCTCCACTTTGGAGATGCCCATCTCGCCCAGCGCCTTGCTGATGATCTGCGCTTGCACATGCGACGGTTCCGCCAGCGAGATGATTAAATGTTGTACTTCCAGCATGCCTCTTCCCCCGCCTGTCTTCTCTATTTTCTCAAAGCCGCCCGCCAGCGCCGGCCAATGTCTGAGTGTCGGCGATTCCGGACGCGTCTTCAATGGTTCTTATGTTGGTTTGGCACGAATTGCGCGGTGCGGCAAGCAAAATCTGTCGCTTGGGCCGGAGGCGGCAAATCTTGCCGCTCATTGTTGCCGTTTGGGCCGTTGCGGCCGAGGGTTTGACGGATTGCCTAGAAAAATCAATGCGCTGGCGTGCCTGCATGGCTTGGCACGCTTCCTGCTTTAAGGTCGCCTCAAGGAGGCTGACATGCTAGACAAAATCGCCAAACATTTCGACTTTCAGCAGCGAGCGCTGAATTTGCGGGCCTATCGCACCGAGGTGCTGGCCAGCAATATCGCCAACGACGAAACCCCCAACTACAAAGCGGTGGATTTCGACTTCGGCAAGGCCTTGCAGGCGCAGACCGATGCGCAGGGTCGCTTGGCGATGAATCTGACCGATGCCCGCCACCTTGCCGGGGCCGGCGGCGCGGGCAACGGCGCCGCGCTGCAATACCGCGCGGCGGTGCAGCCCAGCGTGGACGGCAACACCGTGGACATGGATGTGGAGCGGGCGGCTTTCGCCGACAACGCGGTCCGCTTCCAGTCGACGCTGACTTTTCTGAACAAGCGGATCAGCGGCCTGAGTTCGGCGATCCAGGGCCAGGGAGGCAATAGCTGATGTCTTTGTCCAATGTGTTTTCCATTTCCGGTTCGGCGATGTCGGCGCAATCGATGCGCCTCAGCCTGGTGGCCAGCAATATCGCCAACGCGGAAAGCTCGACCAGCTCCACCGGCGAGCCCTACAAAGGGCGTCACGCGGTGTTCACCGCGATTCCGGTGACGGCGGCGCAGCCGCAGGTGGCCGGCGTGCGCGTGACCGCGGTGGTCGAAGACCAGACCCCGCCACGGCTCAAGTACGATCCGGGCAATCCGCTGGCCGACCAGCGCGGCTATGTGACGATGCCGAACGTGAATCCGGTGGAGGAGATGGCCGACATGATCGCCGCCTCCCGCGCCTATCAGAATAATGTCGAAATCATGAATACCGCCAAGACGCTGCAGCAAAAAGTGCTGCAGCTTGGCCAGTGAGGAGTTAGGCGATGGCTAGCGCAAATCCTTATGACGTGTTGAACAGTCAGACTCAGACCAATCCGAACAGCAGCGTCAACGGCAGCAAGAGCAATTCCGGCGTGGTGGGCTCCAGCGCCAGCGACATTCAGAACACCTTTCTGAAGCTGTTCGTGGCCCAGATGCGTTCCCAGGACCCGATGAATCCGATGGACAACAGCCAGATGACGGCCCAGATGGCGCAGATCAGCCAGGTGGGCGGCATTCAGCAGCTGAACCAGTCCATGCAGGCCTTGATCGGCGCGCAGGCGGCCTCCCAGTCGCTGATGGCGTCCAGCATGATAGGCAAAAAAGTGTTGGTGGCCGGCAGCAGCCTGCCCAAGCCGCCGGATGGCGGCGCCACCCCGGCCGGCGTCTTGCTGAACGGGCCGGCGCAAACGGTGAAAGTCAACGTCAAGGACGCCAACGGCAATGTGGTTCGCACCATGACCATCGACAAGCCGGTGGCCGGCGTCAATACCTTCAGCTGGGACGGCAAGAACGACAAGGGCGAAGTGGTTCCGGCCGGCAAGTACAGCTTTAGCGCCGACGTGACCCAGGCCAGCGCCAACGGCAGCACCACGGCTGTGGCCTACAACACGCAAACGGTGACCGCGGTGGCGTGGGATCAAGGCGTTCCCGAACTGGTGCTGCCGGACGGCAGCCGCGCCCAATTGGGCGATGTGGCGCAGATGACCGCCTGATTCCACTGACCTCATTCGACTTCAAGGACTGACATCATGGGCTTTCAACAAGGTTTGAGCGGCTTGAACGCCGCCTCCACCCAGCTGGACACCATCGGCAACAACGTGGCCAACGCCAACACCGTGGGTTTCAAGAGTTCGCGCACCGAGTTCGCCGACATGTACGGCAACACCTTGTACGGCATCGCCACCACCACGCCGGGCATCGGCGTCAAGGTGGCCGCGGTGACGCAGAACATGAGCAACGGCAACGTGACCACCACGGGCCGCAGCCTGGACCTGGCGATCAACAACGGCGGCTTCTTCACCGTGGCCCAGCCGGACGGCACCTTGTCCTACACCCGCAACGGCCAGTTCCAGATCAACAATCAGGGTTACGTGGTCAACAACGGCAATTTCCTGCAGGGCTGGCAGGCGGACGCGGCAGGCAACATCACCCAGGGGCCGGTCAGCAAAATACAGCTGAACTCCAACCTGGTGTCGCCGCAGGCCACCACCAAGGCTACCCTCGGCATCAATCTGGATTCTCGCAGCACGGTGCCGACCGTTGCGCCGCTGGATCCGACCAATTCGGCCTCCTACAACTGGTCCAACACCAATACGGTTTACGACTCGCTGGGCAACCCGCACCAGGTGACCATGTACTATGTCGCCGGCGCGCCCACCGCCGCCGGCCGGACCTGGACCGCAACCGCCTATGTGGACGGCAACCCGGCCAATAACACGCCGCCCAACAGCAATAATTTTTCGCTGACCTTCAACACCTCCGGCGTGCTGACCACGCCCGGACCGTTCAACATCAACTTCACCCCCAGCCCGCTCAACGGCTCGGCGGTGCCGCAGACCGTGGCCTTCAGCTTCACCGGCTCCACCCAGGTGGGGCAGAACTTCGGCGTGACCACGCCGCCGACCATAGACGGGTCCGCGCCCGGCAATCTGAAGGGCATCAATATTTCGTCCTCCGGCATCATCCAGGCGACGTTCACCAACGGCCAGACCAAGACTATAGGCCAGGTCGCTTTGGCCAACTTCATCAACCCGCAAGGCTTGCAGTCCAAGGGCAACAATCTGTGGGCGCAGACCTACGATTCCGGCATCGCCTCCTACAATGCGCCCGGCACCGGCAATACCGGCACCATCCAGGCCGGCGCGGTGGAGGATTCCAACGTCGACCTGACCGCGGAACTGGTCAATATGATCACCGCGCAGCGCTATTACCAGGCCAATGCGCAGACCATCAAGACCCAGGACACCCTGGTGCAGACCTTGCTGAACATCTGATGAGCTGAGCGCGCGCGATGGATAGAATGCTTTACCTGGCGATGAACGGCGCCAAGCACGTGATGTGGCAGCAGGCCACCACCGCCAACAATCTGGCCAATGTGCACACCAACGGCTTCAAGGCCGACGTGGTGGCCTTCCGCGCCTTGCCGGTGGTGGGCGAGGGCGCGCCGACGCGGACCTATGTGGTGGACAACACCGTGGGCCACGATCTGAGCCAGGGCAGCTTGATGCACACTGGCAACGTCAGCGACTTCGCCATCGGCTCCAAGGGTTTCTTCGCGGTGCAGGCGCCGGACGGCGCCGAGGCCTATACCCGCGACGGCGGCTATGTGCTGGACGCCACCGGCATGATGCGCACCCGCTCCGGCCTGCCCATCATGGGCGACGGCGGTCCCATCGTGGTGCCGACCGGCTCCCGCGTGCAATTGGGTCAGGACGGCTCCGTGGTGGCGATCCCGCTGTCCGGCGCGGTGCGCACGCCGCAACTGGTCGGGCAGATCAAGATGGTCAACCCGGGCCCCAAAGAAGTGTACAAGGGCGAGGACGGCCTGTTCCGCATTAACGGCGGCGGCAACGCGGCCGCCGACGCCAACGTCAAGCTGGTGCCGGAAATGCTGGAGGCCAGCAATGTCAACTCGGTGGAAAGCCTGGTGCAGATGATTTCCCACGCCCGCCAGTACGACCTCAACGTCCGCCTGATGCAAACCGCGCAACAAGGCGATCAGCAGGCGGCTCAACTGTTGTCCACCAACGGTTAAACCATAATATGAGATTGCGAGCCGCGGCGGCCCTGTAAGGGAACGCGGCTCTGGAGACGAGGTAAACAAGCCATGATGCGCGCACTGTATATCGCCAAGACCGGCATGGATTCCAGCCAGTTCCAACTGGACGTGGTGTCCAACAACCTGGCCAACGTCAATACCGTCGGCTTCAAGCGCAGCCGGGGCATTTTCGAGGACTTGTATTACCAGACCCTGCGCCAGCCCGGCGCGCAGCTGGCCAACGGCAACACCACGCCCACCGGCTTGCAGGTGGGCACCGGCTCGGCGGCGGTGGCCACCGCCCGCATCCACTCCCAGGGCAATACGACCCAGACCGGGCAGCCGCTGGACATGGCAATCTCCGGCGAGGGCTTCTTCCGCATTCAATTGCCGGACGGGACCACCTCCTATACCCGCAACGGCGAGTTCAAGCGCAACTCCAACGGCGACGTGGTGAATCCGGACGGTTATCCGCTGAACCCCAATATCAATATTCCCGGCACCGCCAACCAGATCACGGTGTCCTCCGCCGGCGTGGTGCAGTACTTCTTGCCCAATAATCCGGCGGCGCAAACCGCGGGCACCATACAGCTGACCACCTTCATCAACCCGCAGGGTCTGGAGAGCGTGGGCAATAACCTGTATCTGCAATCCGCGTCCTCCGGCGATCCGCAGGACGGCGATCCGCAGACCGATACCCGCGGCGCGGTGCGTTCCGGCTTCGTGGAAGCGTCCAACGTCAACGTCACCGAGGAACTGGTCAATATGATCACCGCGCAGCGCGCTTTCGAGATGAACTCGCGCGCGATCACCACCGCGGACCAGATGCTGCAGAAACTGAGCCAGCTGTAAGCAAGAACGGGCCGCCGGCTGAGGCGGCCGATTCGGATTTGAATTGACGAGGTGTTTGATGAAGGCGATGGCGATGGCGGCGATGTTGGCCGCACTATTGAGCGCTTGCGTGACCCAGGAGCCGCCGCTGGTGCAGCAGCCGACCAGCGCGCGTCCGCAACCGCAGCCGGTCAGCATGCCCAGCAACGGCTCGATTTTCCAGGCGGCCAGCTACCGGCCGCTGTTTCAGGACCGGATGCCCGCTTATGTCGGCGACACCCTGACTGTGAACATCCAGGAAAACTCGTCGACCTCGGCTTCCGAGCAGACCACCAATACCCGAACCTCGGGCCTGAACAGCAGCATCAACGCCGGCATCAAGATTCCCTTCCTGCCCAGCGGCGCCGCCGGCGGTTTGGCCGGCGCCAATTTCGGCGGCTCGGGTTCGGCCAACAATACCGGCAAGGGCGACAACAAGGTGGCCACCTCCTTCGTC
The DNA here is from genome assembly GCF_057809415.1 of Chromobacterium sp. FG22. NCBI lineage: Bacteria > Pseudomonadati > Pseudomonadota > Betaproteobacteria > Neisseriales > Chromobacteriaceae > Chromobacterium > Chromobacterium sp. FG22. The sequence goes on from NZ_JBMDJX010000010.1 coordinate 87,249, forward strand.
AGCTCCATCACCGTCACGGTGCTGGAGGTGTTGCCCAACGGCAATCTATCGGTCAGCGGCGAGAAAGTCGTGAGGGTGAACAGCGACACCGAATCGATCCGCCTGTCCGGCGTGATCAATCCGCGCGATATCGGCGCGGACCGCAGCGTGTCTTCGCTCAAGGTGGCGGACGCCCGCATCGAGCAGCAGACCAAGGGGACGCACCGGCTGTACAATGAGCCGGGTTGGCTGGCCAAGTTTTTCATGAGTATATTGCCGATTTAACGGATTACCGGCCCGGGCGCGGCCATCTGGCGGGCGCGGCGGGCTGAAAGCGGGCGAAAATGAAGCGATTGATGTTAGCGATGCTGCTGGCGCTGGCCGTGTTTCCGGCCATGGCGGCGCAGCGTTTGAAGGATCTGACCAATGTCGGCGGGGTGCGTCCCAACCAGTTGATAGGCTACGGCCTGGTGGTGGGCCTGGACGGCAGCGGCGACAAGGTTACCTCCTCGCCCTTCACCGGCCAGGCGATGTCCAATATGCTGAATCAGCTGGGCGTGCAAGTGCCTCCGGGCACCAAGCTCGATCCCAAGAACATCGCCGCGGTCACGCTGACCGCGACCTTGCCGCCGTTCGCGCGGCAGGGGCAGGCGATAGACGTGACGGCCTCGTCTATCGGCGATGCCAAAAGCCTGCGCGGCGGCACCTTGCTGCTGTCTCCGCTGAAAGGCGCGGACGGGCAGATTTACGCGATGGCGCAGGGCAATGTGGTCGTCGGCGGCGCCGGCGCCTCGGCGGGCGGCAGCTCCGCCCAGATCAATCAGCTCAGCGTGGGCCGCATTCCGGCCGGCGCCACGGTGGAGCGCGAAGTGCCCACCGCGCTGGGGTCCGGCGAATTCGTCAATCTGGAACTGCGCGAGTCCGATTTCACCACCGCCAACCGCGTGGTGCAGGCGATCAACAAATCGTTCGGCCAGGGCACCGCGCGCGCGGTGGACGGCAGGCTGATCGAAGTGCGTGCGCCGTTCGATCCGGACCAGCGCGTGCAGTTTCTGTCCAAGATGGAAAATATTGCCGTCGACCCGGCAGATGTTTCCCCCACCGTCATCATCAACGCCCGCACCGGCTCCATCGTGATGAATCAGGCGGTGACCCTGGCGCCGTGCGCGGTGTCGCACGGCAACTTGACGGTGACCGTCAGCAACACGCCGCAAGTGAGCCAGCCCAACCCGCTGTCCGGCGGCAAGACCACGGTGACCAACCAGGCCGACATCAGCATCAACACCCCGGGCAGCAAGCTGATCAGCCTGCCCAACGGCGCCAATCTGTCGCGGGTGGTAGCGGCGTTGAACGCGCTGGGCGCCAACGCTCAGGATCTGATTTCCATCTTGCAGGCGATGAAATCCGCCGGCGCGTTGAAAGCGGATCTGCAGATTATCTGAGCGCCGCCAGGACGGCGAACAAAAAGACGGCCGCGCGGCCGTCTTTTTATTCCTGGCCCGAATCTTGCTATTAGCTGGATTCCAGGAGCGAGAAATGACGATTCAGTCCATCAATGCAGGCGCCGTGAGCGCCAACGATTTGCTAAACCGGCAGCTGGCCGTGGATCCGAACCAGCTGAACGAGCTGCGGGCGCAGGCGATCAAGGACCCCAAGGGCGCGGCGAGACAGGCTGCGTCGCAGTTCGAGGCCTTGTTGATGAGCACCTTGCTCAAGAGCATGCGCGAGACCAAGTTCGACCCGGAAGGCGAATCCAACGATTTGAGCACCTACCAAGGCCTGTACGATCAGCAACTGACCCAGGCTTTGAGCTCCAACGGCGGCCTGGGGCTGGGCGATATGTTGTATCGCCAGATCGCCAAGCAGTCGAACTTCGATCCGGACGACAAGAGCGCGCGCACGATTTACGCCGCTCCCGGCCCGCAATTGGCCGCGCGTCCGGCCGGCGGCGCCAAGGCCCTGCAGGCCTACCAGGAAGCGCAGCAGACCGCTGGCGCGGTGTTGAGCTTGACGGCTCCGGCGGCTCAGACCAAGGCCGAGGCGGCCGGCAAGGGCGGCAGCCGCGACTTCGCCGCCGAAATGCTGCCGCATGCCCGCACGGCCGCGGCCCAGCTGGGCGTGGCGCCGGAAGCCGTGGTCGCGCACGCGGCGCTGGAAAGCGGCTGGGGCAAGCGGGCGATCCGCCATCCGGACGGCAGCAACAGCCATAATCTGTTCGGCATCAAGGCCAGCGGCGATTGGCAGGGACGCACGGTCAGCGTGATGACCACCGAATACGAGGGCGGCGTCGCGCAGAAGCGGGTGGAGAAATTCCGCGCCTACGGTTCTTATTCCGAGGCCTTCAGCGACTACGCCCGTTTGTTGAAGGATTCGCCGCGCTACAAGAGCGCGCTGAACCAGGGGCAGAATATGTACGGCTTCGCGCATGCGCTGCAATCCGGCGGCTACGCCACCGATCCGCGCTACGCGCGCAAGCTGGTGGACGTGGCGGCGACTTTGGCGCAGCAAACCACGCGCAGTTAAGGACAAGGCAGCGGCGGCCGAGCTTGCACTTCAGGGTCAAGTTTTGGCGCGCCGGGCCGATAAGGCAAAGAGAGGTAAATCATGAGCTCCAATATTTTCTCGATCGGCGTGAGCGGACTGAATGCGGCTCAAACGGCTTTGTCGGTAACCGGCAACAACATCGCCAACGTCTCCACGCCGGGGTACAACGTTCAATACATCACCCAGGCCGGCCGCACGCCGCAATATCAGGGCTTCGGCTTCCTGGGGCAGGGCGTGGACGTCACCAATGTGCTGCGCACCTATGACAAATTCCTGTCCGGCCAGGTGCAGACCGCGCAGACCAACAGCAGCTATTACAGCACCCAGGTCAAGCAGCTGAATCAGATCAACAATCTGATGGCGTCGACCGACGTGTCCATTCTGCCCGCCTTGCAGGATTTCTTCGGCGCGATGCAGACGCTGTCGCAGCAGCCGGACGCCATTCCCAGCCGGCAGACCGTGCTCAATATGGCCCAGGCGCTGAGCACCAAGTTCGCTACCGTCGACGGCCAACTGCAGCAACTGCAGTCCGGCGCCAACGGCCAGATCAAGAGCACGGTGGACAGCATCAACTCGCTGGCCTCGCAGATCGCCAGCCTCAACACCGAAATCGCCGCCTTGACCGGCGGCAATCAGCTGAGCGCGCAGCCCAATACGCTGATGGACCAGCGCGATCAGGCCATGCTGGAATTGAACAAGCTGGTCAGCGCCAAGGCCGTGCCGCAGGCGGACGGCACTTACTCGGTATACGTCGGCAACGGCCAGACCCTGGTGACCGGCGGTCAGACCAATACCCTGGCCACCCAGCCGCTGCCCAGCGATCCCACCACCTTGCAATTGGTGTTCAACAATCCCAACGGTACGGTGACGGCGATTCCGAACAATCTGATGTCCGGCGGCCAACTGGGCGGTTTGCTGAACTTCCGCGACGGCCCTTTGTTGCAGGCCCGGCAACAGCTGGGCACGATGGCGATCAACTTTTCCGCTTCGATCAATTATCAGAACCAACTGGGCGTGGACAATACCGGCGCCGCCGGCCTGCCCATCTTCAACGATCTGAGCAGCTACGCCTCCAATCCGCAGAATGCGGCCAGCAATCTGCAAGTGCTGATGGGCGATCCCAATAAACTGGCCACCGCGTCCAATATGGTGTCCACCGGCGGCGCCGGCGGCAACGGCGTCACCATGAGCGGCGTGTGGGCCACCTTGCCGGGCGGTTACGCGGGCAGCATCAACAGTGTGCCGCCGGTCTTTCCGAGCACCGGCACGCATCCGTCCATCGGCATGACCGGGATGACCATCACCGCCGCGGGCACCCCGGCGACGATGACGGCCACCATCGCCGGCCCCAACGGCGGCGGACCTTACAATGTGGTGCCGGTGGGCGGCGGCGCCAGCAATAGTTTCAAACTGCAGACCACGGCGGTGCCGCCGGTGGACGTGGGCGTCAGCTTTCAGCTGTCCGGCGCGCCGATCAATGGCCAGACCTTTACCGTGGGGCCGGCCCCGGCAGGGACCAAGCCGCCGCCGGGCGACAACACCAATTTGCGCGAGTTGCTGGCGCAGCAGAACCTCAAGCTGATGGGCAATCAGTCTTACGGTTCGTATTATTCGACGTTGGTGGCCTCGGTGGGCAACCAGACCAATACCGCGCAATTGCAGTCCGCGGCCATGCAGAATACTTTGAAGCAGACCACGGAAAGCCTGTCCAATGTTTCCGGGGTGAGCCTGGATCAGGAGGCGGCCAATCTGATCAAGTATCAACAGTCCTATCAGGCGTGCAGCAAGGTGATACAGGTGGCGCAAACCACCTTCTCCAGCATTCTGAACCTGATGGGCTAAGGAGAGACCGATGCGTATCAGCTCCAACAACATCTATCAGTCCGGCCTGAACAATATGCAGAGCTTGCAGGCCAGCATCTACAAGCTCACCATGCAGATCGACAATCAGCAAAGGGTGGTGACGCCGGCCGACGATCCGGTGGCCGCGGCGCGCATTCTGCTGATCAGCCAGTCGCAGGGCCAGAACAGCCAGTACATCAACAACACTCAGGCAGTCAGTTCCTGGCTGTCGCTGTCGGAAACCGCGATCAAGAGTTCGTCGGACCTGATGGCCAGCATGAAGGGTTTGGCCATTTCCGCCGGCAGCGGCGCGCTGAGCCCAACCGAGCTGCAGGCGATCCAGAAGCAGTTGCAGGAAGGCATCACCGAGTTGACGACTTACGCCAACTCCACCGACGGCCGCGGCAATTATCTGTTCAGCGGCAACAAGACCGATACGCTGCCCTTCGCGGTCAGCTTGTCGGCGGTGCCGCCGGCTTCGTATCTGGGCGATACCGGCCAGCGCAGCGTGCAGATCAGCGCTTCGCAGCAGATGACGATTTCCGATCCGGGCAGCACGGTGTTCGGCACGCCCGGCGGCAGCGCCACCGCGGCCTTCGACGCTCTGATCCAACTGAATACTCTGTTGGGCCAGAATCCCAAGCCCGCCAACTTCGGTACCCAGCTGAACAGTGCGATCAATGCCATTGATGGGGCTCAGCAGCAGATGTCGCTGTCTTTGGCGTCCATCGGCGCCCGCGGCCAGCAGAACGATAATATGCAGAATGTCGGGGGCAGCCTGAAACTGCAATACGCCAGCAGCATCGGCGATTTGCAGGATCTGGACATGCCGCAGGCGATATCGGACTTCACCTTGGCGCAGACTTCGTTGAAGTACAGCCAGCTGACCTATAACAAGGTGACTCAGCTTTCGCTGTTCAACTATATCTCCTAATCCGGCGTGCGCCGGACAAGACAAAGGCCGCGTAAGCGGCCTTTGTCGTTGGCGCGGGCCGGGTTCAGCTGTAGACGTCCACCTGGCTGATGCGGCCGGCGCGGCCGTCTTCGGTCAGATAGACGCCGGAGCGACGAATATCGGCCTGGGACTGGTTGTCGGCGTTCTTGATGCTGAACGGGCTGTCCACGCTGGGCAGCAGGATGGCGCCGATGCCCAATTCCTTCAAGCCCATCAACTGGTCCTTGTCGCCGTCGCGGCCGGACCAGAGCTTCAATTGCGCGAACGCGGCGTCGCCGTCGTCCAGCACGCCGTCGCCGTTGCCGTCCAGCTTGGCCAGATCGGCGAAGCCGTTGCCCGATTGAGTGCCGAACAATTCCTTGCCGTCGTTGATCTTGCCGTCGCCGTTGCGGTCCAGGGCCAGCCAGCCGCCGTTGTTGATGAAGGGCAGCTGGCTTTGCTGGCCCTTGCTCTGCAGATCGAAGCTGACGCTGGCGCCGCTGAAGCTGCCGGCGTCGTTGCCCAGGCTGAGCATCAGCGGGTCGGTGGCCTTGCCGTTGCCAAACTGTATCGTGCTGCTGCTGTGGTATTCGAAGCTGCGGCTCATTTGCACGTCCAGCGCGAAATTGAACTCGCGTCCGTCCTGGGTCTTGATCGAACCCTTGGCCGAAAACGCCAGGCTTTCGCTTTCCTGGTAGTCGACGGTCTGTTTGAACTCGCCGCCGGCACGCGCTTGCTGCGACTGCGGGGCAGAGGACTGGCCGGATCGCGCGGGGCGCGAGTCGGCGGATGGCTCATCTTGGCCGTCGTCTCTTTGCAAAGTGCCGTCAACAACCTTGAACTTGACGCCCAGCACCTTTTCCAGAATGTCCTTGATCAGCCCCAGCATCGGCGTCATGCCATCGGCGAAGGCCTTGTCCTTGGCGCTGGCGTTGACGCCGTCGGAGCTTAGGCTGACGTCGGAGGAGGGTTTGGCCGGAGGGGAGGACGGGGGCAGCTGCACCCAGGTGCGGCTTTGTTGTTGAACGCTGAGACTTTGGCTGAAACTGTATTGGCTGCTCATCGACAGCGCCATGGACGCGACTCGCATTGCAGACTCCGGAACAGGAAGTGTAGGTGAACTGATATCGTCAATCCGGAGGGAAACTTGATGGCGTGGAAACACCTAGCCGGCGGGCCGGCCGGGCGATAGGCGCTTAATTGCGCGCGGGCTGGATGCTGAGGGTTTCGATATGGTCGATCTGCATGATTTCGCGCGACAGATCCACGACATTGATCAGGTCGCGGCGGTTTTGCGCGGAGACCAGAAAGCTCCACTCAGTGGCGTCCGGGCCGGCGTTCAGCGCGATGCTGTCCTCGTGCAGGCGCACGCCGAAGCGGAGCAGGCCGGCGCTGAGCGTCTGCACCGTCCATTGGTATTCCGGCTTGAAGCGGATGACGATGAACAGGCTGAAGCGGCGCGGCAAGCAGTTCTCCATCTGATTGATGGAGAGCATGCACAGCACGCACAGCAAGGTGATGGCGATGGCCGCGGCGTAGAAGCCTACGCCGACGAGGATGCCGATCACCGAGGACATCCAGATCGAGGCGGCCGAGGTCAGACCGCTGATGCTCAGCCCTTCCTTCATGATCATGCCGGCGCCGAGGAAACCGACGCCGGTCAGCACGCCCTGGGCCACACGGGTCATGTCGCCGTGGGTCATGTCGGGATAGAGGCCGCCGTACCAGTAGCCGGAGTAACCGACGATGCTGATGGCCGCGGCGGAGGCCATGGACACCAGGCCGTAGGTGCGCATGCCGGCGGCGCGGCCGTTGAACCAGCGCTCGTAACCCACCAGACAACCCAGCAACAGGCCGCCCAATAGGTTCAGCGTGATCAGCAGATTGACTTCCCACTTGGGGGTGGACCAGTACTGGCCGATCAGTTCGGAAAAGGATAGTGCCATGCGGGCTCCTGCGGCGCTTTGAAACGGCGAACGGACCGACGATAGCAAGTTGCGAGGCCGGCGGCTACTGGCTTGAGGGCGCGGCATGCTCAGGGGCGAGGAGGCGAGGCAAGGCGGCGATGTGATTTTTCACGTTCCGAGCGGACTTAAGTTTGTCAGTAGACGGCCGCCTTGTGATGGTGACGGCAGCAATGCCGGACCAACCAACCTGACTTCTGGAGCAAAAGCTATGCTGAGCCTGCACACCAATATCGCCGCACTGAACACCAAGTCCAACCTGACCGGCACCCAAACCGCGCTGTCCACCTCGATGACCCGTCTGGGCACCGGCTTCCGCATCAACTCCGCAATGGACGACGCCGCCGGCCTGCAGATCGCTACCCGTCTGGACGCGCAAAGCCGCGGTATGCAAGTGGCGATGAAAAACGCGCAGAACGGCATCTCCATGCTGCAAACCGCCGAAGGCGCGCTGAACGAAGTGTCCAACATCCTGCAGCGCATGAAGGACCTGTCCACCGAAGGCGCCAACGCCACCTCCACCAAAGCCGACAAGAGCGCGATGCAGTCCGAATTCGCCGAACTGGGCAAGGAACTGACCAACATCATGAAGAACACCTCCTTCGGCGGCGAGAAACTGCTGCAAGGCGGCAAGCTGACCGATGAGATGAAGTTCCAGATCGGCGCGTCGGCCGACGAATCCATGACGGTGAACATGAAGGATGGCATGACCGCGCTGAACAATGCGCTGGGCAGCGTTTCCAAGACCTTCTTCAAAGATGACACCGCTAGCACTGACTACGCCACCGCCGTCAAGACCGCTACCGATGCGATGCCGGCTCTGGTGACCGCGACCGACGCCGCCAAAGCCGCTTACGACGCCGCTCCGACCGATGGCACCAAGAAAACCGCTTACGAAACCGCGCTGAAGGCTCAGCAAGACGGCCAAGCCGCGCTGGACAAAGCCGCCAAGGGCGACGAAATCGGCAAAACCGACACCATCAACACCATCCAGGCCGCTCTGGATTCGGTAGGTTCGGTTCGCTCCTCCCTGGGCGCCAACGCCAACCGTCTGGACCACGTGAACAACAACCTGGCCAACGTGAACAACAACACCCTGGCCGCCAAAGGCCGCATCATGGACACCGACTACGCCAACGAAAGCGCCAGCATGACTTCCAAGCAAATGCTGATGCAAGCCGGCACTTCCATGCTGAAGCAAAGCGGCAGCATGAGCAGCCTGGCGATGTCCCTGCTGCAGTAATCGCGATTCAGCGTCGATCCGGCGCGAATCTGGAGCCAGCTGCGTACGCGGCTGGCTTTTTTGCGTCATGCGAGCGGGCTTTTGTGAAGGGGCAAGGCGATTTCAATCAGAGCGATCACGGCGGCGATCCCGGTTACGCCGAGCGCGCCGATCTCGAACGGCGCGCAGCCGGGCGCGGAACTGACGCCGGGCCGGCAGTGGGAAGCGGTGCTGAGCCGCACCGCGGACGGCCGTCCGTTGTTGAGCGGCGACGGCGTCCAGCTGGCCCTGCCGACATGGCCGCAAGGCCTGGCGGAGCTGACGCCGGGAACGGTGTTGAAAGTACTGGTGCTGGCCACGCAGCCGCGGCTGGAACTGTCGCTGTTGATGGAAAAGCCGGATGGCGACAGCGGCGGCGAAGCGCCGGCGCGGGCCTGGCAGCTGGAGCAGGCCGCGATGCCGAAGTTGGCGAGGCCTCAGCCGGCCGCCGCCGAATTGGCGCAGTCCTGGCGGCAGGCTTTGCTGGGACGCTTGACCCAGGCCGCGACCCAGTTCCAGCAGGCGGGCGGCAGCCATCTGCCGGGCGCCTTGTTGCAGCAGTTGCCGGAGCTGGCTCTGGCCGGCCTCAGGCAGGCCGCCGGCGAGCCGCCCTTGCCGCTGACTCTGCCGTTTTGGCTGTGGGGCGGTCCGGCGCTGACCTTGAGCGTAGAGGACGCGCTGGAGCGCGAGTCCGAGCCGGAACGGGACGAACTGGACCTGCTGCTGTGGCTGACGGCGCCGGGAATCGGCGCATTCTGCCTGCGCATCCGCCGCGTGGCGGCCGGGGTGGCGCTGGCCTTTGTGGCCGAGGCCGAGGTGTGCCGGGCTCTGCGTCGGCGCCTGCCGGAGATTGAGGCCGCGGCGGAGCGAGGCGGCGGCAGGCTCGCCGCTTGCTTGATCGGCGAACACATGCCGTGGAGCGGCTTGGCGATCAGCCGGCACGGCGCAACGGGTTTACAGGCGCAGCGTCTGTCGCCGCTGCTGTTTGCGGTGGCGGCGGAAGTGGCCGGCCAGTTGCTGGCGGGAGATGGCGCGCCGCTTTGAGCCGGCCGTGGTCTATAGTGGGTCCATGTTGCGCCTTCTCATACTGCTTCTGTGTCTGCTGAGCGTGGAGCCGGTCGCCGCCGATCCGGCGGCCAAGGGCGCCGGCGCGCCGCCAGCCCGGGATAATCCGGCGCGAGAGTGGACCGAGTGGGACGGCCCCGTCAGCGGGCCCGCGGCGCAGCCTGGCCGCAGCGTCTGGTTTTTGGCGTCGGACTTGCGCAACGGCGGCGTGGTCGGGGTCTACCGGGGCCTGGCCGAGGCGGGGCGTTTGCTGGGCTGGCGCGTGACGCTGCTGGATGGGCAGGGGCAGCGGAATTCCTTGCTCCAGTTTCTGGAGCGCGCGCAGCGGGAGCGGCCGGGCGCCGTGGCTTTGGGCGGTTTCGACGCCCAGGAATTCCTGCCGCAGATTCAAGGCCTGCACGCGCTGGGCGTGCCCGTGCTCGGCTGGCATGCCGGAGACAAGCCCGGCCCGGTGCCCGGACTGCTGTTCACCAATATTTCCACCAGCCCCTTGGCCGCGGCGCAAGCCGCCGCCGACTACATCGCGGCCAGCAGCCGCGGCCCGGTCGGCGTGGTGCTGTTCACCGACAGCCGTTTCGCTATCGCCACCGCCAAAACCCGGCAGGCGGTGCGGCAGCTGCAGACGTGCCGGCGCTGCAAGGTGCTGGCGGTGGAAGACATCTCGCTGGCTCAGGTCCAGCAGCTGTTGCCGGCGCGGGTGGCGGAACTGTATCGGCGCCACGGCAAGGCCTGGACCCACAGCATAGGCATCAACGATCTGTATTACGACTCCATCGGTTATCCGCTGGGCAAGCTGAACGCCTCCGTCGTCAATATTTCGCTGGGCGACGGCTCGCTGAGCGCGATGAGGCGGATTCGGGCGGGCCTGATGCAGGAGGCGACCATCGCCGAGCCTTTGCACTTGCATGGCTGGCAGATGGCCGATGAGCTGAACCGCACCTTTGCCCGCCAGCCGCCCAGCCTGTACGTTACCCAGCCGCATCTCTTGGTCAAACAGACGATACGCGACAGTTATCTGAGCATCGGCTACGATCCGGCCAACGGCTACCGCCGCGCCTACGCGGCCATCTGGTTCCCGCGGCATTGATTTGCCGCGCGACGCGTGCTTAACTGGCGCTCAATCCACGCATCGTCATCCCCATGATCTCCACGATTTCCACGCAGGCGCTGGTCCATTTGGTGTTGGGCGCCTTCTTGCTGCCGCCGCTGAACATGTTGTTGCTGATCTTGCTGGGACTGGGGCTGCGTCGCCGCTGGCGGCGCCTGGGCGCCGGCTTGCTGATCTTGGGCATGGCGGGCCTGTACGCCTTGAGCACGCCGATGATGGCGATGTGGCTGAACCGGGGCCTGGAACGCTATCCGGTGATAGGCGCGGAGCCGTTGAGCCGGGCGGAGGCCATCGTGGTCTTGTCCGGCGGCAAGAAGCCCGCGCCGGAATACGGCGGCATGGAACCGGGCGCGGACTCGCTGGCGCGGCTGCGTTACGCCGCGCGGCTGGCGCATCAAAGCGGCAAGCCGATACTGCTGACCGGCGGCGCGCCGATGGGCGGGGAAGCCGAAGGCGCGGTGATGGCGCGGGTCCTGCGCGAGGAATACGGCATCGTCCCCCGTTGGGTGGAGACGCGTTCCAACACCACGCTGGAAAACGCCCGCTACTCCGCCGAATTGCTGCGTGCGGCCGGAATCAAGCGGATTGCGCTGGTCAGCCAGGGCTGGCATTTGCGTCGAGCCTTGCCGTTTTTCCAGCGTCAGGGTTTGGAAGTCACCGCCGCGCCAACCGCCTTTATCCGCTACGACGGCGGCGGCGTCGCCTGGTATCTGCCTAGCGGCCGAGCGATGCAGGAGTGCCACGCCGCGTTGAGGGAATGGCTGGGCATGCTGTTTTACCGGATGAAGGGAGAGTAACCCATGCCGACGCAATCCGCCGCGCCCGCACGGCCAAGAGTCGATCATCGCTTCTGGCGCGACGCGGCCTTGCCGCAGTTCGAGGCGCGCTCAGTGGCGGACGGACGCCGCGTCTGTTACGCCAGGCACGCGCATGAGACGTTTTCCCTGGGCGTCATCACCGCCGGCGCCTGCGACTACTTCAACGGCAAGGTGCGCCGCAGCGAGCGGGGCGCCTTGGTGTTGATGAATCCGGGCGACATCCATGCCTGCAATCCGGTGGCGGGGCAGGCCTGGTCCTATCGCATGCTGTATGTGGATGTGGGCTGGCTGGGCGGCTTGCAGCAAAGGCTGGGTCAGGGCCAGGCCGGCGGCTTTCGTCCCTTTGGCGAGGCGGCGAGCCGGGACCCGCGGCTGTTCTCCGGCTTCAACGCCTTGTTCGATGTGCTGTGCGCGGAGGGGCGGGAGCTCTTGGAGAAAGACGCGGCGGCCACCGCCTTCTTCGACGGCGCGCACCGGGTATTGGGCTTGGCCGTCGAGCCGGCGGCGGAATCGAATCAGCGTTTGGCGCGCGCGGCGGAATATATCGCCGCGCATTGCGATCAAGCCTTGCGCTTGGAGGAGATCTGCGCGGCGGCGGACTTGTCGGCCTCCTATCTGATCCGCGCGTTCAAGCGGCGTTATGGCGTCACGCCTCATGGCTTTCTGCTGAATCAGCGGGTGCAGCTGGCGCGGCGGCTGATGCGCGGCGGCCTGCCCTTGGCGGAGGTGGCGCAGGCCGTCGGCTTCTCCGATCAAGCTCATCTGCATAAAATCTTCAAGCAGTACGTGGCCGCCACGCCGGGACAGTACCGCGCGGGCTCAGGTCAACAAGCCCAGCGCGCTTAGTCCCAGCAAGACCGCCATCGCTTGGTTGAAGCGGCGCAGCCGCCCAGCCGAGGCCAGTTTCTGTCCGAGCCAGGCGCCGGCCAGAACCCAGCAAGCTACCGAGGCGTAGCAAATCAGAAAGTAAAGCGCGGCGAAGCGCCATAAGGCCATTGCGTCTTGGCCCGAGGTGAACGCGGCGCAGCCCGCCAGCGCCGCGACCCAGGCCTTGGGGTTCAGCCATTGAATCGCCGCGCCCCGCCACCAGCCGGGTTGGACGCCGCTTTTGTCCCAGTCCAGCGTGCCGTCGCTGCGAGCCAATTGATACGCCATATAGAGCAAGAACGCCACGCCGGCCCATTGCAGCGCCTGCGTCAGCGCCGGCCATTGCCGCAGGGTCTGTTCCAGGCCCAGGCCGGTCAGCAACAGAAGCAGGGTGAAGCCGACGGTGGCGCCGCCGACATGGCGCATGCCGGCGCGCGCGCCATGCTGAGCGCCGCAACTGAGCGCGACGATATTGACCGGGCCGGGCGTGATGGAGGCGGCCAGCGCGAAGCCGGCCATGGCGAGAGTCTGATTCATGATGTGTCCTGAAGGGTGGGCGATGCGGACAAAGTAGCCGGGCGAGGGCGGGGCGTATTGTAGAAAATTGACCTGTCGGAGAGGTTTATCAAAAAATGCCTTTGACATGAATGGTTTAATGTAATACCAATTAAATACCAGCAAGGTCTGGGCTGACGTCCCGTTTGGCTCCCGTCTCCTGCGCGCGCCGACGCGGACGCTGCAATCCAAGGAGGAAGACGCATGTCGTTGAACTGGATAACCGTGATGCGGGCGTCCGCGTGCGCGCTGGCGGCGGGGCAGGCGTGGGCGATCTGCCCGGCATGGCAGGAGGGCGCCAGCTATCGGACCGGCGACACGGTCGCGTATGCCGCGGCCAACTACACCGCGCGGGTGGAGCATACCGCCCATGTCGGCGCCAACTGGAATCCTCCGGCGTCGCCGACTCTGTGGCTGGCGGGAGGCAGTTGCGCGGGGGCGCCGGAGCCAACGCCGGAGCCGACGCCGTCTCCCGCTCCTGGGCCATCCGCGCCGTTCGCCAAACATGCTTTGGTGGGCTATTGGCACAATTTCGCCAACCCCAGCGGCGACGCTTATCCGCTGAGCCAGGTCAGCGACGATTGGGACGTGATCGCGGTGGCCTTCGCCGACGACGCGGGCAACGGCAAGCTCAGCTTCGCGCTGGATCCCAAGGCAGGCTCCGAAGCTCAGTTCATCCAGGATGTTCGCGCCAAGCAGGCCAAGGGCAAGAAGGTGGTGCTGTCGCTGGGCGGGCAGAATGGCTCGGTCACGCTGAACACTCCGGCGCAAGCCCAGAATTTCGTCAATAGCCTCTACGCCATCATCGTCAAATTCGGTTTCGACGGCATCGATCTGGATCTGGAAAGCGGGGTGTCGCAAGGCGCGCCCATCATCGGCAATCTGATTGGCGCGGTGAAGCAGTTGAAGGCCAAGGTGGGGGCGGGTTTCTACCTGTCCATGGCGCCGGAGCACCCCTATGTCCAGGGCGGCTATGTCGCCTACGGCAGCATCTGGGGCGCTTATCTGCCCATCATCGACGCGTTGCGCGACGATTTGAGCGTGATCCATGTCCAGTACTACAACAACGGCGGGCTGAACACGCCTTATTCCAACGCCGCATTGGCTGAGGGCAGCGTGGACATGTTGGTGGGCGGCAGCAAGATGTTGATCGAGGGCTTCCCGCTGGCTTACGGCGCTTCGGGCAGCTTCAAGGGTTTGCGGCCGGATCAGGTGGCTTTCGGCGTGCCTTCCGGCCGCAGTTCCGCCAATTCCGGCTTTGTCAGCGCGGATACCGTGATCAAGTCGCTGGATTGCCTGATGGCCTTGAAAAATTGCGGCAGCGTCAAGCCGAGTCAGGCCTACCCGTCGTTTCGCGGCGTCATGAGCTGGTCGATCAACTGGGACCGCAAGGACGGCTTCCCGTTCTCGCGGCCGGTGGGGGCCTCGCTGCGCGGCCGCAACTGATGGACGTAAAAAAACCGGGGCGCGATTGCGCCTCGGTTTTGTACGGGTTCGAGCCGTGGCTTACAGCGCCGGCATCGCATAGCCTTCGATCTGAGCGGCGGTGACTAGCTGGCCCAGATAGGCCTGCATCGCCTTGTTGCCGGCCATGTCGTTCAGGTATTGCTGCAGGCGGTCCTTGATTTCCTCAAAGCTCACCTTGCCGCCCTCGTGGCGCTCTTGAACCTGGATGATGTGGTAGCCGAACTGGGTCTGCACCAGATCCGGCGCGAGCTGGCCGGCGGCGGTGTTGAATACCGCTTGTTCGAATTCCGGCACCATCTGGCCGCGGCCGAACTGGCCCAGGCTGCCGCCTTGCTGGCCGGACGGGCAGGTGGAGTGTTCGCGGGCCAGGTCGGCGAAGCGGGCCGGATTGGCCTTGATTTCTTCCAGCACGCCTTCCGCCTTGGCTTTGGCCAGGCTGCCGGCCAGGCCTTCGCCCAGCGGGAACAGAATGTGGCTGGCCACGGCGGACTCGCCGCTGCTGAAGCGCTCGGGGTATTGATTGTAGAAGGCCAGGCATGCGGCCTCGTCCACGGCGTCAACGTGCAGTTCCTGTTCCAGCAAGGCGCCGATGGCGGCGCCTTGGTCGGCGGTGTCGATGCCGAGGGACTTAGCTTTCTGCAACAGCAGTTCGCGCAGGACCAACTCCTGAACGGCGGCGTCGCGCGGGTTCGGCGCGTCAGCGTAGTGGGCTTGTTCCGCTTGCACCGTGTCTTCGGTGATTTCGATGCCGTTGACTCGAATGGTCATGGAGATTTCCTGTGATGGTAGATGAGGGATGCGCCCAAGGGCGGGAAATGTGCGATTTAAAAAGCGTTCGCCGCGCTTGTCAAGAAAGGCGGCGAGTCTTATCGAGGGGCGTTGGAATAAAGCGCGAAAATTTTAAGAATAATCTTATATTTGCCCGGTCGCTTAATCGCTAGTATACGAGCCATGCAGCTTCAGGGCTTGCATGAAAACCCGGTTGGCTGCTCATGCTTGTACGCCGCTTGCCGAGTCTTGATGTTCATGTGTACGTAGACGTCGTCCGTCTGTACTTCGTTCTGGTGAGCCAAGCTTTGGCTTGGACACTTGGTGAATTGAGATCCCCGTTTGGGCCGCCTCCGTGCGGCCTCTTTTTTTGCCCAGCCCTCAGAGCATAACACGAAAGCATGCCGGCTTGGCTCGCGCCGCCGGGAACGGAGCATAAAAAAAGAGCCCCGATCAGGGGGCTCTGAATTGCACCTTCGCTCAGGTGATCGTTGCGGTTGCCGGTGGGCGTGTATCCACAGCCGGCAGCGCTTCGATCGTATCGAACCGCCCTCGGGGGAGAGCCGATTCGATGGACGCAGTATGCGCCTGCCGGCACGGGCCAAATAGAGTGATTATTGGGGGCTTGTGTGACGGGCTGTGATGAAATCGGGGCGGGCTTAACATTTGCGCAATGAATTGGCGCACAGGTCTGGCTGAGGGAGGGCGAAGCATAAAAAAAGAGCCCCAGATGGGGCCCCAATTTGCACCTTCGCTCAGGAGACCAACGCGCCGGCCAGAAGGGGTAGGTAATTTCCAACAGAACCCGCGCGCTGATCATGCCAGATCAGGACTCTTGCGAGCCCTGGCTGCTGACGGAAACCAGTATGCCGATTTGTTTCGAGGCCGGATATTTGGATTTGTTGTGTTTTATGTGACGCTATGTGACCCGGACGGGATTGGCCGCTATCATGACGCAGTGCAAACAATCATGGCGCGCCGGCCGTGAACGGCGCGCCTATGGACGCCGCGCCGGCTCGTCTTTCAAGGGGAACAGCGTGGACAAGCATTACCCGGTTATCGATACCCGCAGCATCGTGATGCGTTGGGGCGATATGGACGCCGTCGGGCATCTGAACAATACGTACTATTTCCGTTATCTGGAGCAGATCCGCCTGGATTGGCTGGAAAGCCTGGGGCACGGCATCGACCCCTCAGGCTGCGGTCCGGTGCTGGCGGGCACCGCCTGCGTGTTCCGCAAGGAGATCACCTATCCGGCCACGCTCGACATTAGCATCGAACTGGAAAAACTGGGACGCAGCAGCTTGAAGCTGCGCCATCATTTTTATCGGCGCGACGATCCCGGCGTGGTGTACGCCAGCGGCGAGGTGACGCTGGTGTGGGTGGATTATCAGGCGGGCAAGTCGGTCGCCATCCCGGAGGACATTCGCGCGGCGGTGGAGACGGCGGCCAAGTCCGCCGCCTGAGACAACCAGGTTTTCCCGGCCCCCGTCGCCTTGGCGCGGCGGGGGCTTTTTCGCGCCCGGCTGCAGCCGGGTCAGCTTTGCCGCGGCACTTTGTTGCGCATCAGATCGCGCATCAGGAAACGGCTGGGGTGGGTGGCCTGCATCAGGCTGCGGGCAACCGGGGCCGGTTCGTCCTCCAGCAGGGCGGCGAGTATTTCGCCCGACAGCGGCGCGGTGATCATGCCGCGCGAACCATGGGCGGTGTTGACGTAGAGGCCGTCTATCCAGGGCGCGGCGGCGGTCAGCTTCAAGGAAGCGTCCTTGCTCAGCGGCAGATAGGCGTCGATCAGGCCTTGCGCGTGGGCGACCGGTCCGACGATGGGCAGATAGTCCGGGCTGGTGCAACGCAGCGCGGCGCGTCCGGCCAGGGCTTTGTCCAGTAGGCTTTCGCCGCCCAGGGCCTGGTACAGGCTGGGCGCGAGTCCCGCCAGCATCTGCAGGTTTTCCTGATGCTCGAACAGGTTGACGCCGAGATCTTCGGTGTTGAATTTGAAGGTGGCGCCCAGGCAGTGTTCGCCGAAGCGGGCCGGGGAGATATAGCCTTCGCCGCACAGCACGGTGCGCAGCGCCTCGCTGTGTTCGGTGGCGCGCGTCACGGTGACCTGGCCGCGAATCTTTTTCAAGGGCAGGTGCTGGGTGGCGTCGAAGGCGCCGGTTTCCGCCGCGCCGGCCAGAATGACCACGGAACCGATGGCCACCGAGCCTTCATCGCCGATGGCGACCCAGCTCTTGTCCAGCGGGTTGTAGTCCAGCTCCACGATAGTGCGGCTGGTGCGGACCTGGATATTGGGATGCTCCACCAGCTTGCGCACCAGGGCGGGCGGGTTGACCCAGCCGCCCTGTGGAAAGAACAGGCCGCCGTGCTGCAGCTCGACGCCGGCCAGCTCGCTGGCTTCCCGCGCGTCGACCGGGCGCAGGAAGTCTTCGCCGAAGCCGGCCGCGGCCAGCCCTTGCTGGCGTTCCGCCTCGGCCGCGTCGTAGGCCAGTTGCAAGACGCCGCAGCCGCGCCAGTGCGCGTCGTCTTCCGGCAGCTGGGTTTTCAGCGTGCGCAGGCTATAGCCGTAGCCGGACAGGATCAGGCGGGTCAGCGGGGTGAAGTGCGGGGATAGCTTGGTGTACAGCACGCCTTGCGGGTTGCCGGAGGCGCCGCGCGCGAGTTCGGGCAGGCGTTCCACCACGGTGACCTGCCAGCCGCGGCAGGCCAGGCTGTAGGCGCTGGCGGCGCCGGCGATGCCGCCGCCGATGACGATGGCGCTGCGTTCCCCGTGGCGCCGCGCCGGGCGGGCGAACCACGGAGGCGACCATTCGCCGTCGGGCAGGGTTTGCAGATGGCCGTGGCTCATTTCCCGCTTATGGCCGAAGCCGGCGGTCTTGCTGACGGCGAAGCCGGCCTCGCTCAAGCCGCGACGCACGAAACCGGCGCTGGTGAAGGTGGCGAAGGTGGCGCCGGGCGCGGAGAGCCGCGCCATGGTCTGGAACAGCTCCGCTTGCCACATGTCCGGGTTCTTGGACGGGGCGAAGCCGTCGAGGAACCAGGCGTCCACGCGAGCGTCCACCTCCGGCAGCACTTCCAGGACATCGCCGATCAGCAAGGTCAGCGTGACGCGCCCCTGGCTGAGCAGCAGGCGGTGCCAGCCCGGAGGCAGGGACTGGTATTGGGCCAGCAGCTGCTGCGCCAGGCCGGCGAGCTGGGGCCAGAGCGCCAGCGCCCGGGCCAGATCGCGCGGGGTCAGCGGAAACTTCTCCGCGCTGATGAAGTGCAGGCGCGTATCGGCCGGCGCGTATTGCAAAAAGCATTCCCACGCGCATAAAAAGTTCAGGCCGGTGCCGAAGCCGGTTTCGGCAATGGCGAAGTGGCCGCCGGCGGGCAGTTCGGCGAAGCGCTCGGCCAAACGGTTGTGCCGCAGGAAGACATGGCGGGTCTCGTCCAGGCCGGAAGCGCGGGAGAAGTAGACGTCGCCGAAGGCGAGGGAAACCGGTTGACCGTCGTGCCAGTCAAGTTGAGCGTGTGGGGTCATGCGCGCGGAGTCGGGGCGCGGCGCGGCGCCGCGGGTGAATTAGGATGTTCTGATGATACCGCAGTTTTGCGCCGCTGATGAGCGGCGCCGCGGCCCCTGTTCAGACTATCCGCGCCGCGGCCAGGTCCAGTTGCTCCGGAGCCAGGCTGTCCAGCCGCAAAGGCGCGGTCTTGGCCAGCTGCGGGTAATGCTTGCCCAGCGAGCGGTAGTAGAGCGGGTCGTAGTGCTTGGCCAGCAGCTCCGCCACCAGAGCGTCGAAGCGCCCGGCCCGGATCAACTGGTTCCAGGCGTCCAGCTGTTCGCCCGAGTGCAGCCCTTTCAAGAAGCCCAGTTGGCGGATCAAGGTTTCGGGGTCTCGCAGGTAGAAGTCGTAATCCTCCAGCAAAAAGCGCACGCGCTCCGCCAAAGGCACGTCGATCAGCAGGCAGTCGCCTTGGTGCATCTGGCGGTACAGCGCGTCGGGCAGGGTGACGAAGCCGACCTTTTTGCTTTCCGATTCGATGAAGACGGGGCGGCCGGGATCCAGGCTGCGGATCTGTTGCAGCAACAAGGTGTCGAACCATTTTTGCGGCGGCTGGGGCAAGTCCGGCAGACGGCCCAGCACCGAGCCGCGGTGATTGGCCAGCTGCTCCAGATCCAGTACCTGGTGGCCGGCGCGCGCCAGCGCCTGCAGCAAGCGGCTTTTGCCGGAGCCGGTGGGGCCGCAGATTACGCGCAGCTTGAGCTGGCCGGGCAGTTCCTCCAGCCATTGCAGCGCCTGGCGGCGATAGGCTTTGTAGCCGCCCTCCAGCTGATGCGCGGGCCAGCCTATCTGGGCGAAGATCAGGGCCATGGCGCCGGAACGCTGGCCGCCGCGCCAGCAGCAGATCAGCGGGCGCCAGGATTTGGGGCGATCGGCGAAGCGCTCTTCGATATGGCGGGCGATATTCTTGGCCGCCAGCGCGGCGCCGACCTTGCGCGCTTCGAATGGGGAAACCTGTTTATACAGCGTGCCGACGCGAATCCGCTCGTCGTTGTCCAGAACCGGGCAGTTAATGGCGCCGGGGATATGATCTTCGGCAAATTCCGCCGGAGATCGGACGTCGATGATCTCGTCAAACTGCCCAAGCTGTGATACGTTCGCGACCTTGAAAAGCATAAATATGGCGGAGTCCGCAAATGGCTGAAATCAAATTGACGCAATTGTCTCACGGCGGCGGCTGCGGCTGCAAAATTGCCCCGGCGGTGCTGGAGTCCATTTTGTCGACGGCCAAGGAAAAAATGGTTTTCCCCAATCTATTGGTGGGGGCGGAAACCAGCGACGACGCCGCGGTGTATCAGTTGAACGCCTCGCAAGCCATTGTGGCGACCACTGATTTTTTCATGCCCATCGTCGACGACGCCCGTGACTTTGGCCGCATCGCCGCCACCAACGCGCTGTCCGACATTTACGCGATGGGCGCGACGCCCATCATGGCCTTGGCCATTGTCGGCATGCCGGTGAAGGTGTTGCCGGTGGAAACCATCCGCGACATCCTTGCCGGCGGAGAGTCGGTATGCCACGCCGCGGGCATCCCGCTCGCCGGAGGCCATTCCATCGATTCCCCCGAGCCGATCTACGGTCTGGTGGCCTTGGGCGTGGTGCATCCGGACCAGCTCAAGCGCAATAGCGAGGCGCGCGACGGCGATGTGCTGATCCTGGGCAAGGGCCTGGGCGTGGGCGTGCTGGCGCAGGCGATGAAGAAAGGGGAACTGGATGATAAGGGCTACCAGGCCTTGATCGCTTCCACCACCAAATTGAATACCGTCGGAGCGGAACTGGCGGCCATGGACGGCGTGCACGCGCTGACCGACGTCACCGGTTTCGGCCTGTTGGGCCATGCGCTGGAGGTGTGCAAGGGCGCCAAGCTGGCGGCGCACATCGATATGGCCGCGGTGCCGGTGATCGAGGAGGCGCGCGCTTTCGCGGAGCAAGGCTGCGGTCCGGGCGCGATTGAGCGCAATCTGACCAGTTTCGGCGAGCACGTCGATTTTGGCGCGGGGCTGCCGGAGTGGCAGCTGCGGCTCTTGGCCGACCCGCAGACCAGCGGCGGTTTGCTGGCGGCGGTGGCGCCGGAGCAGGCCAACGAGGTGTTGGCGCGTTTCCAGCGCGCCGGTTTCGGCTATGCGGCCAAGATCGGCCGCCTGGCCGCGGGCGAGGCCCGCGTCATCGTCCGCTGAGCGGCGCGACGTGAAAGACGCGCGTCCGGAGCGCCTGCGGCTGGCCGCCCGCGACCGGCCCTTGACGGAGCTGGCGCGGCTGGCGCCCGGGCGGGTGGGCGGCGCGCGGCGCGCCAGCGCCGACGACGCCCAGATTCCTTGGTTCGACGGCAGTGTGGCGGCGGGTTTCCCATCGCCGGCCGACGACTATCTCGAGCGTTCGCTCAACCTCAACGATTTGTTGATCCAGCACCCGGACACCAGTTTCTTCGTGCGCGTCGCCGGCGACGCGATGGCCGGGGCCGGCATTTTCGACGGCGACTTGCTGATTGTCGATCGCATGCTGCCGCCGCGTCACAACGATGTGGTGGTAGCGGTGGCGGGCGAGGAATTCCTGGTGCGCCGGCTGCACCTGAGCCCTGATCGCGCCTGCTTGCGCGCCGCTCAGCCGGGCTACGCCGATTTACAGGCGGAGACCGATGTCGAGATCTGGGGCGTGGTCAGCTCGGTGGTGCGTTCGCTGCGCTGAGTTTGCCGGCGCGGCTTAGCGCCTATTTCAAAGTCTTGCGAGCTAGGGCGATACCAGGCGAAAACGGCTGAGCAAGCGTAATGCACATAGGGTCTATGAGCATTTCGACGGTGCTCTCAACGTCGTATCGCCGAAGCACGGCAGGCTTTGAACAGGTTCTTAAAAGGTCCAGCGCAGGCTGAAGGTGGTGACGGCAACCCGCGTCTTGTGCGGGGTGTAGTCCATCTTGGGCACATAGCCCACTTCCAGCGCCAGTTTGCGAGTGCCTATGCTGAGCATGGGGAAGGCGACCACCTGCTTGACGCCGGAGCCGTCCAGATAACCGACCAATAAGGTGGTGCCGGCGTAGAGCGGGCTGGATCCCAGCTGCCATTCCTTGCGCCAGCCGCCGGCGACGAACCAGGCCGTTTCGCGGAAGGAGTCGCGATAAGAGCCGACGCGGCCGATCCAACGGCCGTCCGCGTCGTTGCCCAGCGGCGCCCATTCCAGCCCGAGGCCGGGGTTTTCTCCGTTGAAATCGCAACGCTTGCCGCTGCATTGGCTGTGTATGGACGCGCCGTAGGCCAGCAGGGAAAGATCATTGTCGGCGTGGGCCAGGGAACAGGCGGTCAATAGCAGGCCGGCGGCCAGGAGTGGCTTCATGGTGATACCCCTTTAAGGAAGATAAGCGATTACGCAAGTCAGGCGGCTCGGGACTTGGGTGGGCGGCTCTTGTTGGGCCAGTCCGGTTCCGCTCTTGATTTAATGCATAGATTAAATTTTTTGCCAGCGCCATAAATAAAATGCGTCTGAGGGAAAATCGGGTTCAAGATCGACGATTGCGAGGCTTGAAAAGCAACTGGCCATGCCCAGATAGTGTTTATCAATCTTCCGAAGGAGCCACTCCATGCGATTCGACAAGCTGACGACCAAGTTCCAGCAGGCGCTGGGGGATGCCCAGAGCCTGGCCCTGTCTCAAGACCATGCTTACATCGAGCCGCAGCATCTGCTGTTGGCCATGCTGGACGACGCCGACGGCGGCATCGCCGGCCTGCTGGCGCGCGCCGGCGTCAACGTGCCCGGCCTGAAAGCCGGCTTGAACCAGGCTTTGCAGCGTCTGCCGCGGGTGCAGGGCAATGGCGGCGAGATCACCGTCTCGCGGGATTTGGCCAATCTGCTGAACCTGAGCGACAAGGCGGCGATGAAGCTGGGCGACGAATTCATCGCCAGCGAGCTGTTCCTGTCCGCGCTGAGCCAGGACAAGGGCGAGGCCGCGCGGTTGCTGAAAGAGCACGGCGGCCAGCCGGCGGCGATCCAGGCCGCGATCGACGCGGTGCGCGGCGGCGCAAGCGTGTCCAGCCAGGACGCGGAGAGCCAGCGCGAAGCCTTGAAGAAGTACACCCAGGACCTGACCGAGCGCGCGCGCCTGGGCAAGCTGGACCCGGTGATAGGCCGCGACGACGAGATCCGCCGCGCCATCCAGGTATTGCAGCGCCGTACCAAGAACAACCCGGTGTTGATCGGCGAGCCCGGCGTCGGCAAGACCGCCATCGTCGAGGGCCTGGCCCAGCGCATCGTCAACGGCGAAGTGCCGGAAAGCCTGAAGAACAAGCGCCTGCTGGTGTTGGATCTGGCGGCGCTGATCGCCGGCGCCAAGTTTCGCGGCGAATTCGAAGAGCGGCTGAAAGCGGTGTTGAACGATCTGGCCAAGGACGACGGCCAGACCCTGATCTTCATCGACGAGATCCACACCCTGGTGGGCGCGGGCAAGGCGGAGGGCGCGATGGACGCCGGCAATATGCTGAAGCCGGCGCTGGCGCGCGGGGAGCTGCATTGCATCGGCGCCACCACGCTGGACGAATACCGCCGTTACATCGAGAAGGACGCGGCGCTGGAGCGCCGCTTCCAGAAAGTGCTGGTCGGCGAACCCTCGGTGGAGGACACCATCGCCATCCTGCGCGGCTTGCAGGAAAAGTATGAAATCCACCATGGCGTGGACATCACCGACCCGGCCATCGTCGCCGCCGCCGAGTTGTCGCAGCGCTACATCACCGACCGCTTCTTGCCGGACAAGGCCATCGATTTGATCGACGAGGCCGCCAGCCGCATCAAGATGGAGCTGGATTCCAAGCCGGAAGAGATGGACAGGCTGGACCGCCGGCTGATCCAGCTGAAGATCGAGCGCGAGGCGGTGAACAAGGAAAGCGACGAGGCCTCGCAAAAGCGGCTGAAGCTGATCGAGGACGAGATCGCCGAGCTGTCGCGCGCCTATGCGGACCTGGACGAGATCTGGAAGGCGGAAAAAGCCGCGCAACAGGGCTCGCAGAGCATCAAGGAGGAAATCGAGCGCCTCAAGGTGGAGATGGAGGACCTGAAGCGCAAGGGCGATTGGCAGAAGCTGGCGGAACTGCAGTACGGCAAGCTGCCGCAGCTGGAGGCGCGGCTGCAGGACGCCGAGGCGGCCGGCGCCGGCGAGCAGGCCAGGCCCAACCGTTTGCTGCGCACCCAGGTGGGGGCGGAGGAGATCGCGGAAGTGGTCAGCCGCGCCACCGGCATTCCGGTGTCCAAGATGCTGGAAGGCGAACGCGACAAGCTGTTGCGCATGGAGGAGGTGCTGCATCAGCGCGTGGTGGGGCAGGACGAGGCGGTCAGCGCGGTGGCCGACGCCATCCGTCGCTCCCGTTCCGGCCTGGCCGATCCCAACAAGCCTTACGGCTCCTTCCTGTTCCTGGGGCCGACCGGCGTGGGCAAGACCGAGCTGTGCAAAACCTTGGCCGGCTTTATGTTCGACAGCGAAGATCACCTGATCCGCATCGACATGTCCGAGTATATGGAGAAGCATTCGGTGTCCCGCTTGATCGGCGCGCCGCCGGGCTATGTCGGTTACGAGGAGGGCGGCTATCTGACCGAGCAGGTGCGCCGCAAGCCGTATAGCGTGATCTTGCTGGACGAGGTGGAGAAAGCGCATCCGGACGTGTTCAACATCCTGCTGCAAGTGCTGGACGACGGCCGTCTGACCGACGGCCAGGGCCGCACCGTGGATTTCAAGAACACCGTGGTGGTGATGACGTCCAATATCGGCAGCCAGCAGATTCAGGCGATGGACAGCGACGATTACCAGGTGATCAAGCTGGCGGTGATGGCGGAGGTGAAAACCCAGTTCCGGCCGGAGTTCATCAACCGCATCGACGAGGTGGTGGTGTTCCACGGCCTGGGCGAGCAGCACATCAAGTCCATCGCCCGCATCCAGCTCAAGAGCCTGGAGCGCCGGCTGGCCAAGCTGGATCTGGACTTGCAGATCAGCGAGGAGGCGCTGGCCTTGCTGTCCGAAGCCGGCTTCGATCCGGTCTACGGCGCGCGGCCCTTGAAGCGGGCAATCCAGTCCGAACTGGAAAACCCGTTGGCCAAGGCCATCCTGGCCGGCGAATACCCGCCGAAATCCACCATCCTGGTGGAAGCGCGGGACGGCCATCTGAGCTTTGCCTGAACGCAGGCCCGCTCGTAAAAAAAGCCCGGGAATCCGGGCTTTTTCTTTGGGCGGCGCGCTCAGCCGCGATCGGGGTGGCGGAAGCAGGCTGACATGTGGTCGTTGACCACGCCGCAGGCCTGCAGATAGGCGTAAATCACCGTGCTGCCGACGAAGTTCATGCCGGCTTTTTTCAGCGCCTTGCTGATGCGGTCGGACAGCTCGGTGCTGGCGGGCACCCGCTCGTCGTCGCGGCGGCGCAGTATCGGCCGGCCGTCAACATGCGCCCACAGCCAGTCGGCGAAACTGCCGTGTTGCCGCTGCATCTGCAGAAACACCTTGGCGTTGCGGATGGCGCTCCGGATCTTCAGCCGGTTGCGCACGATGCCGGCGTCCTGCATCAGGCGCTCAACGTCGCCGTCGTCCATCGCCGCCACCTTGACCGGGTCGAAGCCGTGAAAAGCGCGGCGGTAGCCGTCGCGCTTGCGCAGGATGGTGATCCAGGACAGGCCGGCCTGCGCGCCTTCCAGAATCAGCATCTCGAACAGCTTGCGGTCGTCGCGCTCGGGACATCCCCATTCCTCGTCGTGATAGGCGACGTAGAGCGGATCGTCGCCGCACCAGGCGCAGCGGGCCGGGGCCGGCATCAGCGGTTATGCAGCAGGATGTCGCACTGCAGCCCCACTTTTTGCAGGCCGGTGCGGCTTTGCAGATTGATCACCAGAGGATTGCGGATGTTCGCCTTCATCGTGGACAGCGCCGGGTGCTGTTCATCGGCCTGATTGCTCAGCATCAGCAGAATGGCCACATCCTGCGGCCGCTGCAATTGCAGCTCGGCCACTTCGGCGTCGTCCAGCTCTATCTCATAGCGGATGTCCAGCGCTTCCGGAGTGGTGATGCTGAAGATGACGCCGGCGTCGTCAAGCGATTGCAGCCAGAACACCTGCGGCTGGGCCTGGGTGGCGTTGTGGAACAGCTTGAAGCGGGTGCAGTTTTCCAGCGCGGGAATGCCGCGCGGGAAGGTGATGACGGTGCTCTCGTCGATATCGACTTGGCCGAGCTGGCTGGACTGGAACCGCATGGCGTGCCTCCTGGCGTGACAATGCTCTCATTATGCATGGCGACGACGGCAATTGCACAAGCGGAACGCCGCCGCGCGCGAAGATTGCAAGCCGTGGTTGTGGCCGAGGGCTTATCGGCCTATATCAATATTACTCGAATGTCGTATCTAAATTGGGTTGCGGACAGCCGGCAGGGCGCCCGCGCGCGATGCTAAGGGGAGATCCCATGAGCTTGCCCGCCAAGCGGTTTCTGATTCTTGAAGACCAGCTGGTGCTGCGGAAACTGATTTCCCGCCAGGCCAGTTTCTTTAGTCGCTACGAAGTGGCCATCGACGAGTTCAGCGACCCGGCCGAGGCGCTGCGCAGCATCGGGGAGAACCACTACGACCTGATCGTCACCGATATCGGCATGCCGGGCATGAACGGCATCGACTTCATCAAGCACGTGGCCTTGCTCGGCTACCGGGCGGCCTTGCTGATCATTTCCGGCTATGACGGCAAAACCCTGAACACCATCAGCGAGATGGCTTGCAGCCTGGGCATAGGCAGCACCCGCTTCCTGTCCAAGCCGTACTCGGCGGAGTCCTTTCTCACCGCGCTCAATAGCGTGTTCAACGATCTGGAGCGCGCCTACCAGGTGCAGCAGCTGGACGTGGAGGGCTTTTTCGCCGACGTCTGCTCCGGCGAATTCAAGCTGGAGATCGAACCCATCCTGGGCCTGCCCGGCCATCGACTCGCCGGCTTCGACGTGACGGCCCTGATTCGGCCGCAGGGGCGGGTGGAGTGGGGCGCCGGTCTTTTCAATGTGCTGGCGCGCCGCAAGGGGGTTTCCGCCCTGGTGCTGGAAGAGCTGGTGGCCCGCATCGCCAGCCTGTTGGCCAGCCTGCGCCAGCAAGGCCTGGGCGAGGAGTGCGGCGTCAACGTGCGCATAGACAAAGCCTGTCTGGAGAGCGAGAACCTATTCGACCACTGCCATGCCCAGTTGCAGCAGCGCGGCGTGCCGCCGCGCTTGCTGGGTTTCGAGCTGGCCGAGGGGCTGGGGCAGCAATCGCCGGCCCAGGCTTTCGAGAACGTCGCCAAGATCAAGTATCTGGGCTTCCGGCTGATCGCCGATCATTTCGGCAGCGGTTCGCTGACCCAGAGCAATATGCTCAAGCTGCCGTTCGACCATGTGAACATCCCCATCGAATCCCTGCAATGGATACGCGCCATGCTGGGCGCGGACCCGCAGGCGCTGCGTTTCTTGCGCATCTACGGCTTGCCGCCGGGAGCCATCACCGCCAGCGGGGTGGACGAGGAGGAGGATGTGACGCTGGCGCAGGAGATGGGCTGCCCCTGCGTGCAAGGCGCTTATATGGCCTTGCCGGTGCGTGAAAACGAATTGAGCGACTATTTGCGGCGGAGTCAGGAAACCGCGGCGGCGGAAGGGGGCGCGGGATGAGTATCGCGGCGGTGGACTTCTCGCGGATGCGGATATTGGTCGTGGACGACCAGACTCTGGTGCGCTCCTTGATCAGTCAGGCTTTGCAGACCATGGGCATGCGCTCGGACGCCATCTTCCAGACCGCGGACGGCACCGCGTCGATGCGCTTGCTGGATATCCGCATGGTGGACCTGGTGCTGTGCGATGTGCAGATGGCGCCGATGAACGGCATGGATCTGCTCAAGGAACTGCGCTGCGGCCACACCATGAATCCTTCCAATCTGCCCTTTGTGTTCCTGTCCGGCCATGCGGACCGCAGCAATGTGGTGCTGGCCAGCCAGTTGCACGCAGACGGCTTCGTGGTCAAGCCGCCGAAGCCGGCCGATGTGGAGAAGGCCATCGTGGCGGCGATGCAGCGCAAGCGGCCGGAGATCGATCCGTTCAGCTACTACGGCGTGTCCACCGGCACCGAATACGACCGCAAGGTTTTCGGCCGGCTGTTCGACGCTCCGGCGCTGCCCGAAGCGCCGCCTGGCATGGCGGTCAGCCTGCTCACGGTGAAGGCGGGCGCGGTGCTGGCTCAGGACCTGCACAGCAAGCACGGCCATTTGCTGCTGCCGCGCGGCGCGGCCATCTCCGCCAACCAGATCACGGTGCTGCGCGATTTCAGCGACCGCTACGGTGTTTTGCGGCTCTTCGTCGAGGAGGTTTCCGAGACGGAGGCCGAGTCGTCACGTGAGCTCTGAGCGGCCGTCGATGAAGTTTTCCAGGCCGCGTCAGGAGCACATCAAATCCATCCGCCGCGCGGTGATCCTGATCGTCTTATTGCTGGGCGTGCTGCAGACCGGGGCCATTTTGCGTCTGTTGGACGAGTCCTGGGACTCCTATCGCAGGGCCCGGCACGTGGCCGAGCTCAATCGAGACATCTCGGCCTTGTATCAGGCGGTCAGCGCGGAAAACCTGGAGAGCAGCAAGCTGCGGCTGCTGCTGACGGCAAAATCGCCGCCTACGCCGCAACAACAGGAAGAACTGAAGCAGCTAGCCCGCGACACCGACGCCAAGTTCGTGGTGGCTCTGGCGTCGGTTCCCGTCATGACCGGGGCGGACGCCTCCAGCCAGGGGCGGCTGCGTAATCTGGCCCACGATTTCAAGGTGCTGCGCGATGAAACCACAAAGATATTGAGCCAGCCGGATTTTCAAAACGAATCGCTGAGCAATCTGCTCTACCTGGCCACCGCGCGGATGCGCAACGAGGCTGGCGGCATCCTGGCCGCGGACATGGCGCAGCTGGCCAGTCAGGGCGACCCCACGCTCAACAGCCTGATGATGATCAAGCAGAGCCTGTGGCAGCTGGGCGGGCAATTGCGCGGCAATGCGGTGGCGCTGATCATGCGCGAGCAGCTGGGGCACCGGATGAACCGCGACATCGAGGACGATCTGGCCTTCCGGCTCAGCTCCGCCATGGTCATGGTGGAGCAGCTGCGCCCGGTGATCCTGGGCGTGCACGACGACGCCTTGAAAGCGGCGTTCACCAATCTGACCACCTTGACGCTGAAGCTGCAACTGGTCGTCAAACTGCAATACGAACAGATAGACGGCGTTCAGTCTTTCCGTCAGGTCACGAATTTCCGCGTCAACTTGCTGGAACTGGATGAGGAGCTGCGGCGCACCTTCGGCATGGTGGAGCGGATGACGGCCGAGCGCATTGACGAAAGCCGGCGCACTTATCTGCTGCGCATGGTGCGCGACGGCTTGTTCGGCGTGCTGGCGCTGAGCCTGGTGCTGGTGTTGCTGTACTACATGGTGCGCCGCGTATTGCGGCCGCTGTCCGCGCTGAAGCATATGCTGGACGCCTCCGGCGACGCGGTGTTGATCGTCAATCGCAACGGTCGGATCGAAATCGCCAACGCCGGGGCCGGCAAGATGTTCGGCTATCCGCAAGCGGCCTTGCACGGCATGTCGGCCTATAGCTTGCTGGAGGTGCCGGGCGGCGCCGCGCATCTGACCCAGGCCTTGAACGATCAGGAAACCGTGGCCTTGGCCGGAGAAGGCTTGCCCGCCAACGGCGAACGCTTCTACGTGGCGATCTCGCTCAGCCAGTTCAGCAATAGCCGAGACCACGGCTGGCGCATGCTGACGGTGCGCAACGAGCAACAAAGACGGCAGGCCGAAACCTCGCTGGAGCGCAGCGTGGAACTGTTGTCGGCGATTTCGGTGGTGGAGGGCATGCTGCTGGCGCGGGAGCCGCGCGACAAGGTGTTCGAGGAGTTGCACCGCGTGTTCTGCCATCACACAGGCGCCCGCGAATGCCTGTTGGTGGCCTGGTCGCCGCTGGACGAATGCGGGCAATCCCTGCGTTTGCAGGCCGGCAGCTGGCCGCCGGAATTGCCGTCGCTGCAGGAGGTCACCCACGCGGCGGCTCCGCTCAGCCAATTGTTCCAGCTGCTGAGCGAGCGCTCCACCTGGATTTCCCTGCCGGTGATGCTGGGCGGCGATGTCGCCGCGGCGGTGTGCATGCAGCAGCCGGACGTGTTCCGTCTGGGCGTGGGCATGCAGCCGCTGATCGGCGCCTACGCCAATATCCTGGGCTTTTACGATGAGGAAGCGCGGCGCAAGGTGTCGGAGGCGCAGTTGCGCACCGTGTTGCAGGAAGAGGAGGCGGTGTTCGCCTCGTCTCCGGTGGGTTTGCTGCGCCTGAACGAGCAATTGCAGATTTCCCGCTCCAACCAGACGGCGGAGATGATTTTCGACGTCGGCGATTACGGCCTGGTGGGCATGCATTTGATGGAGCTGATGGCGTCGGATCAAGGCTGGATAGAGTTGACCGAGCACTTGCAGCAAATGCGTCAGGGCACCCGCATCCACTGCGAACTGGAATGTCTGACCGGCGCGGGCCTCCCGATCTGGGTCCTGTTCGAAGGCCAGATGGTGGCGACGGAAACGGTGGAGGGCGTGATGATCCTGGCTTGCCTGGACATCACGGAACGCAAGATGGCCGAATTCGAACTGCGCATGGCGCGGGACCAGGCCAATGCCGCCAACCGCGCCAAGAGCGCCTTCCTCGCCACCATGAGCCACGAAATCCGTACGCCGATGAACGGGGTGCTGGGCATGTTGGAACTGTTGAACATGACCCGGCTGGACGGCGAGCAGCGGGACGCGGTGGCGACGATACACGATTCCGCGCACACGCTGCTGCGGCTGATCGACGACATCCTGGATTTCTCCAAGATCGAGGCCGACAAGCTGGAGATCGTCACCGCGCCGACGGCGACGCGGCCGTTTCTGGAGAGCATCCGCAGCCTGTATCAGGAAAACGCTTATAAAAAGGGGCTGGATTTCCAGTTGGAAGTGGATGAGCAACTGGCGCCGACGCTGGTGCTGGACCCCTTGCGCGTCCGGCAGATTTTGCAGAACTTCATCAGCAACGCGATCAAGTTCACCGCTCAGGGCGGCGTGACCATACGCGTCAAGGTGCTCAGCACCATGGCCAATTACCAGTCGCTCAGCTTCGAGGTGGAGGACAGCGGCATCGGCATGTCCGAGGACAGCTTGTCCAGGCTGTTCCAGCCCTTCACCCAGGCGGACTCCGACACCACCCGGCGGTTTGGCGGCACCGGCCTGGGCCTGGCCATCTGCCGGCGGCTGGCCGGCTTGATGGGCGGTCATGTGGAACTGGAGAGCGAGCTGGGCCAGGGCAGTTGCGCGCGTTTGCTGCTGGAGGCGGAGTGGTCGGAACAAGTGGTGGCCCCGGTCAGCCTGCCCCAGGTCCACGTGCCGGCGGAGACGCCGCGCGAAGAGGAGGTCGAAACCGCGGCGCCGTCGCCGGAGCGGAGCGCGCTGCCCATCTTGTTCGCCGAGGACAATCCCACCAACCGCAAGCTCACCCTCAAGCAGCTGGAAAAGCTGGGTTATGCGGCGGAATGGGCCGAGGACGGCGAGCAGGCTTTCGCCAAATGGCAGTCCGGCCGCTACTCGATGATCCTGACCGATTGCCATATGCCGGGCATAGACGGTTATCAGCTGGCGCGGCTGGTGCGCGCGCGCGAACAGGAGGAAGCGGAAGGAAGCCGTATTCCCATCGTCGCCTGCACCGCCAACGCCGCCAAGGAGGAGCTGGACAAGACCCGGGAAGCCGGCATGGACGATTTTCTGACCAAGCCGCTGTCGATTGCGGAGCTGTCCGCCGCGCTGCAAAAGTGGACGACGGCGGAGGCCGGGGCAAAAACGGCGGCGCCGCCCGCCGAGGCCGAACCTGAGGGCGGGCCGAAAGACGGGCCGGTGGACCGCTCCGTGCTGCAGGTGTACAGCAACGGCGAGCTGCAAGTGGAGTTGGAAATCCTGCGCGACTTCCAGCAAGGCAACGCCGAGGACGTGGCCGAACTGCGCAGCGCCATCGCGGAAGGCTCCAGCGACCGCGTCAGCTTCGCCGCCCACCGGGTCAAGGGCGCCAGCCGCATGGTGGGCATCAAGGCCTTGGGCGAGGCGGCCGAAGCGGTGGAAAAGGCCGGCAAGGCCCAGGCGATGGAGCAAGTGGCGGCCTTGATGCCGGCTTTCGACGCCGCGCTGGCCGAGTTCGAATCCTGGCTGGCCAGGCAGAATGAAACCAATCCGGCCTGAGATACGGTTCAAAGTCCGCAGCGCGCCGACGACGCGGCGGGGGCGCCGGGCATTGAAATGCCCATGCGCCGTATGAGCGAAACCGCTTGCTTTGTCGCAGGCCGCTAGACTTTGAACAGGTTCTGAGGCGAGGCGAGATCGGCTAAAATACCCGGCCATGAGCGAGTCGACATCTCTTTACCCGCAGTTGGAAGCGGCGCTGCTGTGCGACGACGTCGAGCGCAAGATGACGCTGGCGACGGCGGTCTTGCACGGCTGGCGTTTAGACGCGTTGCCGCGCCGCGCGGACGCGCCGCCGGCCTATCCTTTGCCGGAGGCCGGACGGCCGCCGCTGCCGGAACTGGTCCATCCGTCCAAGGTGCCCAAGCGCAGCCTGTCCTCCCGGCAGGGGCACGCCGCGCTGCTCCACGCCATCGCCCATATCGAATTCAACGCGGTCAACCTGGCGCTGGACGCCGCCTGGCGTTTCCGCGAGATGCCGGACGCCTTCGTCAGCGACTGGTTGCAAGTCGCCGCGGAAGAAGCGCGCCACTTCTCCCTCCTGCTGCGGCGTCTGCGGGAGCTGGGCCACGACTACGGCGATTTCCCCGCTCACAACGGCCTGTGGGCGATGAGTTGCAAGACCGATTACGATCCGCTGGCGCGGATGGCCCTGGTGCCCAGGGTGCTGGAGGCGCGCGGCCTGGACGTGACGCCGGGCATTCAGCGGCGGCTGGCCGGCATTGGCGATCACGCGAGCGTGGCGGTGCTGGACACCATCCTGCGCGAGGAAGTGGGGCATGTGCGCATCGGCAACGCCTGGTTCGGCCGGCTGTGCCGGCAGCGGGGGCTGGAGCCGGAGGCCTGTTTTCAGGAACTGCTGCGGCGCCACGATGTCCAGCTTTACCGCGGGGCCTATAATCTGGCCGCCCGCGAGCGGGCGGGGTTTTCAGCCAAGGAGCTGGAAGCGCTGCGCGCCTTGTGCGAAGACGACACAGCTCCAGCCGGCTAGAATGCCGGCGGCCTCACCTGGAACGATGAAACATGCTATTGAATTTGTTTAAGAAGATGCAAAGGCAGCGGCGCTTCGCCATGACGGTGCTGCTGCTCAGCACCTTGGCCTTTGCGCTCAGCTCGGCGCTGTGGCGCGGCCTGGACGGCGGCCCCGGCCCCTTGCTGGCCATTCTGTGTCCGCTGGCGATGCTGCTGGCCCTGATCTGCCAGTTCAGCGCTTTGTTGGCATTGGCGAAAAGACCTTAAACCGGAAAAGGATTTTTAAAACAGCGGCTTAAAGTGTTGCTTGCGGACGGCGCGCGGACTTGACTGCCACCGGCAGGCCGCGCATAATCGCCCCCGTATCGATAAGGGTCAGGGCTCCACATTGGGTGGAGCCTTTGCTTTTTGGAATTTTCGGAGAAACCGAGTCATGGACCATCAGGCATTCCTGCGCCAATTGGAAACCAACGCGCTGCCTGCATCCGACTTCAACCACCGCGCGCACCTGTACGCCGCCTGGGCCTACCGCCGCCAATATCCGGCGCCGGAAGCCGCCGCCCGCTGCGCGCGCGCGCTGTCCCGTTTCGCCATGGTGAACGGCGCGGCGATGAAGTACCACCACACCCTGACCATGGCCATCCTGGTGATTCTGTACAGCCGGATGGCCAGCCAGCCGCAGTTGCTGGACGATTGGGAGGCGTTCGCCAGCCACTGCCCGGACATGCTGGCCGACCCCCGCGCCGTGATTCTGCAACACTATTCTTCAGAGCGCCTGGACGACGATTCGGCGCGCAAAGGCTTTGTCGAGCCGGACCGCGAGCCGCTGCCGATGTCCTGTCTGCTGCACTGAGCCCACCGCTCAACGAACCCACAGAATAAACAATGAAAGCACCAGAACTTCTGTTGCCGGCCGGCACGCTGGACAAGATGCGCGCCGCCTACGACTTCGGCGCCGACGCCGTCTACGCCGGCCAGCCGCGCTACAGCCTGCGCGCCCGCAACAACGACTTCAAGCTGGAAGAGCTGAAGCAGGGCATAGACGAAGCCCACGCGCGCGGCAAACTGTTCTTCGTCGCCAGCAACCTCTTGCCGCACAACAGCAAGATCAAGACCTATATGGCCGATATGGAGCCGGTGATCGCGATGAAGCCGGACGCGCTGATCATGGCCGATCCCGGCCTGATCATGATGGTGCGCGAAAAATGGCCGGAAGTGCCCATCCATTTGTCGGTGCAGGCCAATACCGTCAATTACATGGGCGTCAAGTTCTGGCAGAAGCTGGGCGT
Organism: Chromobacterium sp. FG22; assembly: GCF_057809415.1. NCBI lineage: Bacteria > Pseudomonadati > Pseudomonadota > Betaproteobacteria > Neisseriales > Chromobacteriaceae > Chromobacterium > Chromobacterium sp. FG22. Next base: position 121,461 of record NZ_JBMDJX010000010.1, read on the forward strand.
GTCGCGCATCATTCTGTCGCGCGAACTGAGCCTGGACGAGATCGCCGAAATCCGCCAGCAATGCCCGGACATCGAGCTGGAAGTCTTCGTGCACGGCGCGCTGTGCATCGCTTACTCCGGCCGCTGCCTGCTGTCCGGCTACTTCAATCACCGCGATCCGAACCAGGGCACCTGTACCAACGCCTGCCGCTGGGATTACAAGGTGCACGACACTCAGGGCGACGACGCCGGCGATGTGCAGACCATCCAGTTCGACTTCAACAAGGCGCTGGAAGAGGCCAATCAGAGTTTCGCCTCCTGCGGCGGCGCCGAGCGCCATCCGCTGGCGGATAAGACCTATCTGATCGAAGAAGGCAGCCGTCCCGGCGAGCTGATGCCCATCATCGAAGACGAGCACGGCACCTACATCATGAACTCCAAGGACCTGCGCGCGGTGGAGCAGGTGGAGAAGCTGGCCAAAATCGGCGTGGATTCGCTGAAGATCGAGGGCCGCACCAAGAGCTTGTACTACGTGGCGCGCGCGGCTCAGGTCTACCGCAAGGCGATCGACGACGCCGTGGCCGGCCGCCCGTTCGACCTCGGCCTGCTGGCCGAGCTGGACGGCCTCGCCAACCGCGGCTACACCCCGGGCTTCCTGGAGCGTCACCAGACCCAGGAATACCAGAACTACCTCACCGGTCATTCCAAGGCCAAGCAGAGCCAGTACGTCGGCGACGTGCTGTCGGTGGACGCCGACGGCTGGGCGCTGATCGAGGTGAAGAACCGCTTCGCGGTGGGCGATCGCATCGAAGTGATCCACCCCAGCGGCAATCAGATCATCGAGCTGGCGCAGATGACGCGCAAGGACCTGCCGGTGGAAGTGGCGGCCGGCAACGGCATGCAGGTCAAGATCCCCGGCATGCATGGCAAGGAAAAGGCCTTGCTGGCGCGGTTGTTCTGAAGCGCGTCGACGCGGATTTTCGCCTAAGCGGGCGGCCATTGCGGCCGCCCGTTTTTCATGGCCGCCAGCTTGGGAAACGGGCTGTTGAATGTTGAACATAGTTAACGTGACGAGCACAGTCTGTGGTAATCGTGTTTATTTTTTTGCGCGGCAGCATCGATAAAAGTTGCGCAGCTCTAAAAACATGGTTAAAAAGTAATGGCGTTACAGATAGATGTGTGAATTTTATTAAACACACGCTGGACGCGGAGAGATGAGAAAGAAGAGGAGACGATGGAGGCCGGCCGCAGCCTGTTGGGGGCGGCGCCAGCCGGTTTTCCGCACAGGTTTCCCTTGTCCGCGCGCCGTCGTTTCGACGGCGCGCGGGCCATAATGACCCTTGGCACCTTGTCGCTTGGAGCAGGCGCGTGGAAGTTGTCCGCGATCTCGGGAGCGCTCGCGAGCCGCGCGCCTCATTCCGATGCGCGGCGGCTTGCGGGCCGGCTCTTACAAATCGTAGCGAACGGACAGCTGGAATCTCGCGCGATGCAGTGTAAGTTGGCAATGCGGCGCGTGTCGTCGGCAGTCGCCGGCAACGGCGTTTCGGCGCGCAGGCATCGCCTTGGGCCTTGGGTGGCTTCCGCCGCCAAGGGAGAGGAAGCGGCGTCATGGCCCGGCAACGGGCGAGGAGGGCGGCGCTGAACTTGTCGTCGGTCAGGCCGCGCCTACGCCGGCTGCGGTCGTTCCATTGAGGAAACCTGTCATGAAGAAGCTGGTTCGCAATCTGTGTTGTTCGCTGCTGCTGCTCCCCGCGATGGGCGCGCAGGCGGAAGACAAGGCGCTGAACGTGTACAACTGGTCGGACTACATCGCCAAGTCCACCATCCCCGGGTTTGAAAAACAGAGCGGCATCAAGGTCAAGTACGACGTTTACGACAGCGACGACACCTTGCAGGCCAAGATGCTGACCGGGCGCGCCGGTTACGACGTCGTGGCGCCCACGTCCAACTTCATGGCCAAGCAGATCGAGGCCGGCATCTATCAGAAGCTGGACAAATCCAAGCTGCCCAATCTGGCCAATCTGGACAAGGCCTTGATGGCCAAGATCGTCGACGCGGACCCGGGCAACGCCCACGGCGTGCCCTGGGCCTACGGCACCGACGGCCTGGGCTATAACCTGAACAAGGTCAAGGCGGCGCTGGGCAAGGATACGCCGCTGGACAGCTGGGACATCCTGTTCGATCCCAAATACGTGTCCAAGCTGAAAGGCTGCGGCGTGTCGGTGCTGGACCAGGCCAACGACGTGTTCGCCGTCGCCTTGCACCATCTGGGCAAGGACCCGAACAGCAAGAACCCCGCCGACTACCAGGCCGCCTTCGCCGCGCTGAAGAAAATCCGGCCCTACATCACCCAGTTCAACTCCTCGGGCTACATCAACGACCTGGCCAACGGCGACATCTGCCTGGCGCTGGGCTTCTCCGGCGACATCAACATCGCCAAGCACCGCGCCCGCGAGGCCAAGCGGCCTTACCAGCTGGCTTATGTGATCCCCAAGAGCGGCGCGCCGCTCTGGTTCGACGTGATGGTGGTGCCCAAGGACGCGCCGCATCCGGAGGCGGCGCACAAATGGATCAATTACATCCAGTCGCCGGAAGTCAACGCCGCGATCACCAATGAAGTGTTCTATCCCACCGCCAACGCCGCCGCTCGCAAATTCGTGAAGCCGGAAATCGCCAACGATCCGGCGGTGTATCCGCCGGAGGCGGTGGTGAAGACGCTGTTCCTGCTCAAGCCCTTGCCGGCGGACATCATGCGCCTGCAAAACCGGCTGTGGACACAGCTTAAGACCGGTCATTGACCACAAGACCGGACCTGACGAACCCATGCCGATCCGCCACCCCGGGCCCGCGCCGCGCGGCCCGCGGGCGGCCGCGTCCGGCGCAGCGTGGAGAATAGTCCCGGGCCATCCAGCCGTCGGCTGTGGGTGGCCTGGAGCCGGCTTTCCGGCCTAGCGAGCAGCGGGCCGGACCGGACTCCGAGGAGAGATCAAGAGGAAGCCGCCCAGCCACCGCCCGCGTCAGACGGGAGGGGCCGCCGGCAAAACAAGCAATGCAAGCCAAGCCGGAACGCGCCGGCCACGTGGTGCTGACATGAAAAGTTTAAAATTAAAACAATGGTTGCCCAGCGGACGGACCACCGTCATCGGCATCCCGTTCATCTTCCTGTTCGTGTTTTTCCTGCTGCCCTTCCTGCTGGTGGTGGGCATCAGTTTCTCGCAGCAGCAACTGGGCATCCCGCCCTACACCCCGCTCACCAAGCTGGAAGACGACGTCTTCTCCATCGCGCTGAACATCAGCCACTACAAGTTCATGTTGAGCGACGACTTGTACTTCGCCACCTATATCAGTTCGGTGAAGATGGCCTTCGTCTCCACGCTGCTCTGTCTGTTGATCGGCTATCCGATGGCTTATTACATCGCCCGGGCTTCAGACCGCGCGCGCGACACCCTGATGATGCTGGTGATTCTGCCGTTCTGGACCTCTTACCTGATCCGGGTTTACGCCTGGATCGGCATTTTGAAGAACGACGGCTTTCTTAATCAGTTCCTGTTGTGGCTGGGGGTGATCGACACGCCGCTGCGGCTGTATCACACCAATTGGGCGGTGTATATCGGCATGGTGTTCTCCTACCTGCCGTTCATGATCATGCCCTTGTACGCCCATCTGGTGAAAATGGACCTGCGCTTGCTGGAGGCGGCCTACGATCTGGGCGCCAAGCCGTGGAAGGCCTTTGTCCAGGTGACCTTGCCGCTGTCCAAGAACGGCATCATCGCCGGCAGCCTGCTGGTGTTCATTCCGGCGGTGGGCGAGTACGTGATTCCGGAGCTGCTGGGCGGTTCCGACACGCTGATGATAGGCCGCGTGATGTGGGATGAGTTCTTCAACAATATGGACTGGCCGATGGCGGCGACGGTGACTTGCGCGATGGTGCTGCTGTTGCTGGTGCCGATGGCGCTGTTCCAGCACTACCAGGTCAAGAATATGGAGGCCGCGAAATGATCAAGCCGAACAAGCCGCTGTCCTTCCTGGTGCTGGGCCTGGGCTACGCCTTTCTCTATCTGCCCATCGCGCTGCTGATTCTGTTCTCTTTCAACGAATCCAAGCTGGTGACGGTGTGGTCCGGGTTCTCCACCAAGTGGTACGCCGCGCTGCTGGAGGACGAGGAGTTGATCAACGCGGCCTGGCTCAGCGTCAAGATCGCCCTGATGACCGCCACCGCCTCGGTGGTGATCGGCACCTGGGCCGGTTTCGTGCTGGCGCGTTTTGGCCGCTTCCGCATGTTTCCCTTGTTCGCCGGCATGGTCAACGCGCCGCTGGTGATTCCGGAAGTGATCCAGGGCATCTCGTTGTTGCTGCTCTTCGTCGCCATGGAGCAGGCTTTTGGCTGGCCGGAGGGCCGAGGGGTGTTCACCATCTGGATCGGTCATGTGATGTTGTGCGTGTCCTATGTCGCCATCGTGGTGCAGTCGCGGGTGAGGGAGCTTAATCTGTCGCTGGAAGAGGCGGCGATGGACCTGGGGGCGCGGCCTTTGAAGGTGTTCTTCGTGATCACGCTGCCGCTGATCTCCCAGGCGCTGATTTCCGGCTGGCTGCTGTCGTTCACGCTGTCGCTGGACGATCTGGTGCTGACCGCCTTCCTGTCCGGCCCCGGCTCCACCACCTTGCCCATGGTGATCTTCTCGCGGGTGAGGCTGGGCTTGAACCCGGAAATGAACGCGCTGGCCACCTTGTTCATTCTCTTCGTCTCCGTCGGCGTCATCGCCGCCAACTTCTATATGCGCGCGGCGGAACGCAAGCGCGAGCGCGAAATGAAGCTGGCCTTCGCCCAAGGCTGACCGCGGGGGAGGCGGGCCGGCGCCGTCGGCGAGACGGCGGCGCCGGCCGTCTTTTGTTTTCCTCTTTCATCGGCGACAATGCCGGAATTCTTTCGGTATGGTGACGTCATGTCGCGATTGAAGTCCTGGCTGCAAGACCGCTGGCCGTTGCCCGTCTACCGGCCGGACCCGCGGCAGCCGCATCATCAGGCGGACGGCTACCGCAATCTGTTTCCGTTTCGGCAACCAAGCCTGGCCGACGTGCTGCGCTGGGAGTGGCAGCGCAGCCGCATGCCGGCGGTGAAGCACAGGCTGGAGCGCATCCCGCGCCAGGCGCCGGAGCTGGCCGCGCTGAACGCCAACCGGGACCGGCCGTCGCTGACCTGGGTCGCCCACGCCACCAGCTTCATCCAGCTGTGCGGCAAGAACATTCTGATCGACCCGATCTGGTCGCAACGCGCTTCTCCGCTTCAGTGGGCGGGGCCGGCGCGGCAGTCGCCGCCGCCGATGGCTTTGCGGGAGCTGCCGGCCATCGATCTGGTGCTGATCACCCACAACCATTACGATCATCTCGATTTCAACACCGTGCGCAGTCTGGCGCGCCAGCCGGCCGGCTGCCCGCAGTTCGCCGCGCCGCTGGGCGTGGGCGCGACCCTGCGGCGCGCCGGTGTGCCGGCGTCGCGGATTCAGGAGTTGGACTGGTGGCAGCGTTGCCGTCTGGGCGGCGTGGAGGCGGAACTGACGCCGGCTCATCATTGGAGCAAGCGCTGGATGATGGGCGATGAAAACCGCGCGCTGTGGGGCGGCTTTGCCGTGCGCGGCGACGGGCTTCAGTTCTGGTATCCGGGCGACACCGGTTATCAGGAGTCCTTGTTCCGGCTGATCGGCGAGCGCATCGGCGCCGCGGATCTTGCCTTGCTGCCGATAGGCGCTTACGAGCCGCGCTGGTTTCTCCATCCTCAGCATGTGAATCCGGAAGAGGCGGTGCGCATTCTGCTGGACACCGGCGCGCGCGCCGCCTGGGCGGTGCATTGGGGCAGCTTCATTCTGACCGACGAGCCGCTGGACCAACCACAGGACGATCTCGCCGCAGCGCTAGCGCAATGGAATATCCCCGCATCGAGGTTCCAACTGCCGGCCATGGGCGAAACCCGCTGGTTTTAAGCCCTATCTTGGCAGGAAATCCCAAACGCCGCCGCTTGAGGCTTATTTTACCGACGCGGCTTGGTTGCAAGCATTGCCCCTGATGGCAAGCGGGAATACAATCAACAAGTAGTTTTTTTCAGAAGCGAAGACTAATTTTCGTTTTCGCGGCAATTCTTGGGGCTCTAATGACTATTCTTCAACTCATCAATCAACGGGTGCAGGCCGCTCTGGCGGCAGCCGGCGCGCCGGACGCGCCCGCCGTGGTGCAGCCGGCGTCCAAGCCGGAATTCGGCGACTATCAGGCCAACGGCGTCATGAGCGCCGCCAAACTGCTGAAAACCAACCCGCGCGAACTGGCCCAGAAAGTGGTCGCCGCGCTGGATCTTGCCGGCATCGCCGACAAGGTGGAAATCGCCGGCCCGGGTTTCATCAATATTCATCTAGCCCCTGAATATCTTGCCCGACGAAGCGAAGCCGCCCTGAAAGACGACAAGCTTGGCATCAGCCGCGTTGCGCCGCAGCGCGTGATGGTGGAGTACTCCTCGCCCAACCTGGCCAAGGAAATGCACGTTGGCCATCTGCGTTCCAGCATCATCGGCGACGCGCTGGCCCGGGTGATGGAGTTTGTCGGCCACGACGTGGTGCGCGCCAACCACGTGGGCGACTGGGGCACCCAGTTCGGCATGCTGACCGCCTACCTGGTGGAAACCAGCCACGCCGGTGACGCCGAATTGCAGCTGTCCGACCTGGAAACCTTCTACCGCAACGCTAAAGTGCGTTTCGACGAAAGCGAAGACTTCGCCAACCGCGCCCGCGACTACGTGGTCAAGCTGCAAGGCGGCGACCAGGACGTGCTGAAGCTGTGGGAGCAGTTCGTCGACGTGTCGCTGAAGCATTGCGAGGCGGTGTACCAGAAGCTCAACGTCGGCCTCAAGCGCGAGCACGTGCGCGGCGAGTCCTCGTACAACGACGACCTGCCGGTCATCGTCGACGAATTGCGCGCGGCCAGCCTGCTGAGCGAGGACGACGGCGCCCAAGTGGTGTTCCTGGAAGAGTTCCGCACCCAGGAAGACAAGCCCATGGGCGTGATCATCCAGAAAAAGGACGGCGGCTATCTGTACACCACCACCGATCTGGGCGCGGTGCGTTATCGCCATAAGACCCTGAACCTGGACCGCGTCATCTACGTGGTGGACGCGCGCCAGAGCCAGCATTTCGCCCAGATGTTCTCCATCTGCCGCAAGGCCGGCTTCGCGCCGGAGAGCATGAAGCTGGAGCATGTCGGCTTCGGCGTGATGATGGGCGACGACGGCAAGCCGTTCAAGACCCGTTCCGGCGGCACCGTCAAGCTGATCGAGCTGTTGCAGGAAGCGGAAGAGCGCGCCTTCGCGCTGGTGACGGAGAAGAACCCGGATCTGTCGGAAGCGGAGCGCCGCGACATCGCCGCCGCCGTGGGCATCGGCGCGGTCAAGTACGCCGATCTGTCCAAGAACCGCATGAGCGACTACATCTTCAACTGGGACACCATGCTGGCCTTCGAGGGCAATACCGCGCCCTATCTGCAATACGCCTACACTCGCGTGCAGAGCGTGTTCCGCAAGGCCGACGGCTACGACGCCAACGCCGCCATCGTCATCACCGAGCCGGCGGAGAAGCATTTGGCCGCCGCGCTGGCTCAGTTCGAAGACACTTTGCAGGCGGTGGTGGACGGTTGCTATCCGCACTACCTGTCCCAGTATCTGTACAACATCGCCACGCTGTTCTCGCGCTTCTACGAGGCTTGCCCCATTCTCAAGAGCGAGGGTGAAGTCCGCGCCAGCCGTCTGCAGCTGGCCGCTTTGACCGGCAAGACGCTGAAAACCGGTCTGGATCTGTTGGGCATCAAGGTGTTGGCCTCGATGTAAACCGGTCTTCCCGCTTCAAGCATGCCGCCCGCGCTTTGCGCCGGCGGCATTTTTCATGCGCGTCGGGCGTTCAGCGCGCCGGGGGCGGTTTGTCGGTGCCGGCTTCCGCGTTTGCGTCCGCCGCCGGCTCAGCCTCTTTGGCGCGCGTCGCGTCGCTGAGCATATCCAGCACCTTGGACAGGCCCGCCGGCAGGGGCGGGGTTGAGGTTTCAGGTTTGATCTGATATTTGGGCGGCGGCATTTGCTCTTTCATCTTCACATCCTTGGCGTTGGGGGTGGCGGGCGCGGTCAGCGCCGGGCGGAATCTCTTTGTCATGATTCGGCCGGGCCGATGGCTCACTTTTAATGCGATCCGTCCGTGGTGTCCAGCGCAACCTGGTTGCGGCCGTTGGCCTTGGCGCGGTACAGGGCCTGATCGGCGCGTTTGACCACCGTTTCAGGCTGGGCGTCGGCGGGCCGGGCCATGGCCAGGCCGATGCTGAGGGTGACCTTGCCGGCGTCCGGCGCCGGCGAGTGTTCGACGGCGGCGCGGATTTTTTCGGCCAGCACCGCGGCGCCTTTGTCGTCGGTGTCGGGCAGCAGCAGCAGGAACTCTTCGCCGCCGTAGCGGGCGGTGAAGTCCGTGAGGCGGGCGGTGGCTTGCAGGAGTCGGGCGATGTGGCATAGCACGCGGTCGCCGGCGTCGTGTCCAAAATGATCGTTGACGCGCTTGAAGTGGTCGACGTCCAGCAACAACACCGAGTAGGGCGCGCCGCTGCGTCCGTAGCGCAGATGCTCTTCCCTGAGCTGTTCGTTGCAGGCCATGCGGTTGTTCAGTCCGGTGAGCGCGTCGCTGCGCGCCTGCTGCGCCAATCGCGTGGCGGTGCGCACCAGCTCGTGGTTGACCTCGCGCAGGGACTCGGTGCGCTCCTCCACGAGCTGCTCCAGCTTGGCGTTGATGTCGGTCAGCTCCTGTTTGCGGGCCAGCAGGGCGGTGGCCATGCTTCGCATCGCCTGCGACAGCTGGCGCAGTTCCTGGGCGCCGCTGGGCAGCGTCCAATCTGCGTGTTCGTCTCCCTGGCCAATGCGCCGGGCGATGCCGGCCAATTGTTCCAGCGGTGTGCTGAACAGGGCGGCCAGCCGATAAACGGCGACCATCAGCAGCAAGGTGGCGACCAGGCCCAGCAGGATCAGGCTGGCGCGCAACTGGTTCAAGGCCGCCAAGGCCTGCCCTTGCGGCTGTCGGACGACCACGCGCCAGTCCAGCCCAGCCTCGCGCACCCAGGCCTCGCTATACAGGTAATTCTTGCCGTCGGGCCAGACGCCGAGCTGAAAATCCCGGCTGGAAGGCAGGGGCGCGGGCGGGCGCTCCTTGCCTATCGCCTCGAAGGGCGACAGCGTATTGTCGCGCTTGTCGATGATGAAGACTTGCTGAGATGTCTTGGCGGGCAGGCGTTCCCGTATCGTTTCCTCCACCCAGGCCCAGAGCGCGTGCGTGGCCAGCACCCCGCGCAATTTGCCGGCGGGGTCGTAAATCGGCGAGGCGAAGTCGACGAAGCGCAGCGGCTCTCCATGGTTCGCGGCGGAGGGCATGAGCTTGGCCAAGAGCACGGCCTGGTGTACGTCGCCGACAAAGGGAGCCTGGCGGCCGTGGATAAACCAGGGGCGCTTGGCCGCGCTTTGGCCCTGCAGCATGCCGCTGGTGGCGGAAACGATGTTGCCGTCCGGGTCGGTGATGCCAATCCAGGCGTAGTAGCGGTAGGCCCGCTTGGTGCGTTCCAGGCTTTGGCGCAGGTCGTCGCCGTCCAGCGGCGCGCGGACGTAGGCGGGCGTCTGCGCCAGCAGCAAGACTTCGCGATGGCGTTCCTGCAGATTGGTGGAGATGGCCTTGGCGATGTTGTCGGCCAGCGCATGCATGGCCACGCCCTGGTTCTGCACGATGCGGCTGCTCAGCACTTGATCCAGGAAGAGCGCGGCCAGCAGCGCCGAGGCGAGAAACAGCCCGCCGAACAGCGCGGTCAGCCGTAGCCGGAAACTGTCCGGCAAATTGGGCAACAGGCGAGGCATGGTCGCTTTGCGGAGATGGGGATGACTGGATTATAGATGGGCGGCGGGGCGGGGGCCGCCTTGCGGAGGCTGAGGCGACAAAAAACCCCGAAAGCCTTGAGCTATCGGGGTTTCCGAGTCTTCATGACGGGTCATGAAGCGGTGTGGTGGTGGAGGCGGCGGGAATCGAACCCGCGTCCGAAAGTCCTCTACAGTGAGTTCTACATACTTAGTCGTGTCATTTGGATTTAACCGCTGCCACGCCGACGGACAGGCTGGACTTTGGCGAGTTACCTATTGTTTCGCACTATGCCAAGTAACCCGACATAGCACTAGCAGATGTAAAGTGACACTACAGGGTTTTGACGCCCCCGGCCCATCTGCGAACCGTTGTAGTGTCTAGCTAGCCCTTAGGCTGCCAGAGCGTAAGTTTCGTCGTTTGCGACTAAATAAACTCAGTGTTTTACGGGGTGACTGAAATCCCGGTATGCCCTCATCTGCTTCGCAACCCTCGTCGAAACCAGGTCGCCCCCAGATAAGAATCCAGATTATATAGACAATGCGCGGCCAAGGCTAGTTCCGCGGCGTTTTTCGTACGAATTCAAGCGCCGTCGGGGGCCGGAGCAGGGCGCGGCGTTGGCGAAAGACGACGATTGTCATAGGGTTCCGCTTGAAACAGATTCTGGATTTCCCTTGCAAGCGTCGCCGCGCGGAAAGGGAGAAATCAGACTTTCGGGAATCAAGACCGTGGTCTAGATTGATAGATTTATCGATGCGCCTTTGAGCGGGGCGTCCCGGATTTTCTCTTTCCGCTTTTCTGGGACGTGCCGGGTCTTCCGGGAAATTTCAGCTTTTAAGCGTTGTTCCTTCAAGCGTCGAATTCGGCCAGGGCCATTTCAAATTAATGGGCTTTTTACGCGTCAATATTTGCAACTTCAGTTGGATTGACTATGTTGACTTCATGACTGGCCGCAAATGCGTACTTCTCAGCGAGGAGGAAATATGATGGATAAAGAGGCGCTCAGGCAGGAAGCCATGAGATGGCGAAACTGGTTTAGCAAAGGTCAGCGGCTTTGGAGCTTCGCCCATCATACGGCCATTTTCGGATCGATTCTCTGCAGCGTGGTGGTGGGCGGCTTGCTGCAGGTGCAAGGGCATGACCTGAAGGGTTATTCCACGGTGTTGACCTCGATCGCCGCGGCCTTGTCCAGCCTGGCCGCCGCGGGCGGCTTCGAGCGCAAGTGGAAAAGCAACCGCATGAGCCGCAGCCGGGTGGACGGTTTGCTGATCGATATTGAAGCGGGCTCGTACAGCATGTCGGAATTGGCTTGCCAATTGAAGGAAATCATTTCCAAGCATGATCTGGACGTGACTAAAAGAGACAGTATGGAGCCCTTGCTGGTGGAGCATAAAACCAGCAGCACCGTTAAATCTCTGCTTTCCTAAACGGCGTCCCCGCAAATGAAAAAGCGCTGAGGGCGGCCATGGCGCTTTGATTGGAATGTAAAAACAGCCTTCGCCGTTTATCCGGCGCGGGCTGTTTTTTATTGCTGTTGCGGAATACGGCGCGGTCTTGGCGCGGCGCTCGGTTGGGAGGGGGGTCTTAGTCGGTATAGCGCAGGGCGATGGCGCGGAAGGTTTCCGTCATGCTCAGGAAGGCGGCGACGATGTCCGGGTCGAAATGCTTGCCGCTGCCTTCGCGGATGATGGCGACCGCCTGCTCATGGGGGAAGGGGGGCTTGTAGACGCGGCGGGATATCAGGGCGTCGTAGACGTCCGCCACCGCCATCAGCCGGGCGGACACCGGAATGTCGTCGCCGGTCAGGCCCTGGGGGTAGCCGCTGCCGTCCCATTTCTCCTGATGACTGTAGGCGATCTCCTTGGCGTGGCGCAGAAAGCTGCTGGGAGAGTCCAGCAGCCGCTCCGCCGCGGCGATGGTGTCGCGTCCCAGCGTGGTGTGGGTTTTCATGATTTCGAACTCTTCCGGCGTCAGCTTGCCCGGTTTGAGCAGGATGTCGTCCGGAATGCCCACCTTGCCGATATCGTGCAAGGGCGCGGATTTGAACAGTTCCTGGATGGTCTCCTCTTCCAGCACGGCCTGGAAGCGCGGGTGATTGCGCAATTGGGTGCACAGGGCGAGCACGTAGTTCTGCGTCCGGCGCAGATGGTTGCCGGTTTCATGGTCGCGGGTTTCCGCCAGCGAGGCCAGCGCCAGGATGGTGACGTCCTGAACCACTTGCACTTCGTGGATGCGGCGTTCCACTTCGGTTTGCAGGAAGGCGGCCTTGTCTTCCAGAAAGTCGGCGGCGGCCTTGAGCCTCAGATGGGTTTTGACCCGGGCCAGCACGATGGGCGGCGAGATGGGCTTGATGATGTAATCCACCGCGCCGGCGTCGAAGCCGGCCTGTTCGTTCTCGTTCTCGCCCATCGCGGTCAGAAAGATCACCGGGATGCGCGCGGTGCGCGGGTTGGCCTTGACCTGGCGGCAAGTCTCGAAGCCGCCGATGCCGGGCATCATCACATCCAAGAGCAGCAGGTCCGGCAGCGCGTCGCCTTCCAGCAGTTCCAGCGCGCGCTCGCCGCTGTTGGCGATTTGGGTCCGATAATGGTCTTTCAGCAAGCCATACAGCAAGGTGAGGTTTTCCGGGGTGTCGTCCACGATCAGAACGGTCTGACGCGGGGCCGTCGGGGCGGAGTCCGTCATCTTATGTCCTCCGGCAAGGGGATGCGCTGGGCGGCCGCGGCGTGGCGCAGCAGAGTCAGCGCGTTGACGAAATCGAAGTGGTTCAGCGCTTTTTCGAAGTCGGCGAATTCATCGGGACCGAACAGGGCGCGCAGCGCCGGCGTCTGTTGCAGGAACAGTTCCAGCGCGTCGCCGTCGCTGGCGGCCAGCAGGGCGGCCAGTTGTTGCAGCAGCGCCGGGCCGGCCGGCGCGTCCGCCGTCGGCGCGCCGGCGCCGGATAAGCGGTCTTCCGCTTCCAGACCGGCGTGCAGCGCCGTCATCACCTGTTCCAGCGCCTGTTCCAGCGGCGCCAGATGAATGGCGCCGCGCGCGCGCAAATCCCGCTCCAGCACGGTGGCCGCCTCCTGCAACTGCACGCAGCCCACATTGCCGCTGACGCCTTTGAGCGTGTGCACGGTGCGTTCGGCCTGGACGTAGTCGCCGATTTCCAGCGCCGCGGACAGCCGCGCGGCGGCGTCCGCTTCCTCGGCGATGAATTGGCGCAGCAGGTGCAGATACAGCTCGCGCTTGCCGGCCACGCGTTTCAAGCCGGCCTGTTGATCCAGGCCGGGGATGTCCGGCAGCGCCAGCGCGGACGAGGAGGCGCGGTGGATCTCCGCGCCCGGGGGGATCGGCTTCACCCAGCGCAGCAGGGTCTGGAACATCGTATGCGGGTCTATCGGCTTGGCGATGTAGTCGTCCATGCCGGCGCTCATGCAGTCCTCCCGTTCCTCAGACAGCGCGTCGGCCGTCATCGCCAGCACCGGCAAGGAGGCGAACTGGGGATCGGCCTTGATCTGCCGGGTGGCCGAGATGCCGTCCAGCACCGGCATCTGCACATCCATCAATACCGCGTCGAAGCCTTGCGGCCCCATCGCGGCCAGACGCGCCAGCGCTTCGCCGCCGTGATTGGCCAAGGTCACCAGCGCGCCCGCGTCGCCCAGCAGTTCCACGGCGATCTGCTGATTCACCAGATTGTCTTCCACCAAGAGCAGGCGCACGCCGTCCAGCCGCGGCAATTCCTCGGTCAGCGCCACCAGGCCGTGATCCCGCTGCGGTCCGAACATCGCCAGCACCACGTCGTAGAGCGAGGACAGGCTGACGGGCTTGATCAGGACCGCGTCGCAGCCGCTCAGCTCGCCCTGGGCGCGCACGTCGTCGCGGCCGAAGGCGGTGGCCAGCACCACCTTGATGCTGCGGCTGATGCTGCGAATCTGGGAGATGGTTTCCACCCCGTTCATGCCCGGCATCATCCAGTCCACGAAGACCGCGTCGAAAGGCCGGTCCAGATTGGCCTGGGCGATCGCCGCCACCGCCTCCGGCCCGGAGGCGCAGGCGTGGGCGTAGAAGCCCAGCGAGCGCAGCTGGTCGGACAGGATGTCCCGCGCCGAGGCGTTGTCGTCCACCACCAGCACGCGCAGGCCCTTGATCTCTCCGGGCAGGCCCTGGCGGCGGGTGTCCACGGCGGAGGAGACGCCCAGCCAGGCGTTGAACATGAACAGACTGCCCCAGCCGGGGGCGGATTCCACCCGGATGGAGCCGCCCATCAGCTCCACCAGCCGCTTGGCGATGGTCAGGCCCAGGCCGGTGCCGCCAAAACGGCGGGTGGTGGAGCCGTCCGCCTGGCTGAACGGCTGGAACAGCCGCGCCGCCTGTTCCTCGCTCATGCCGATGCCGGTGTCGTGCACGCAGAAACGCAGCTGGACCTTGTCGCCCACTTGTTCCAGCCGGCTGATGATGATGGCCACTTGGCCCTTTTCCGTGAACTTGATCGCGTTATTGCTCAAATTGATCAGCACCTGGCTGAGCCGCAGGGCGTCGCCCACCAGCCCCTTGGGCACGTCCGACCCCACTTCGAACAGCAATTCCAGCGATTTGTCCGTCGCCTTTTGCGCCACCAGCGAGGACACCGCCTCCAGCACATCGTCCAGCCAGAACGGTTCGGCCTCCATTTCCAGCTTGCCGGCCTCCACCTTGGAGAAGTCCAGGATGTCGTTGATGATGCCCAGCAGGGAGGTGCCGGCGTTGTGGATTTTGTTGACGTAGTCGCGCTGTTGCCCGCTCAGCTTGGTTTTAAGCGCCAGATAGGACATGCCGATGATGGCGTTCATCGGGGTGCGGATTTCATGGCTCATATTGGCCAGGAACATCGATTTGGCCTGGGTGGCGTCTTCCGCCTGCTGCTTGGCCACGCGCAATTGCCCGGCGGTGTCCGCCAGCCGTGCGTAAAGCAGGCCGTTTTCCAGCAGCAGGATGATCAGCACGAAGCTGGCGGACAAGAGGCCGTAGCCGCGGCCGGCGTAAAAGCCCAGGTCGAAGCGGCTGGCGTTGAGCATGGCGGACAGGGCGATGTCGCACAGCCAGGCCGTCATCACCACCGCCAGCCAGACATCCAGCAAGGTGCGCGTCCAGCGCCGCAGCAAGAGCAGCAGCGCCAGCGCGCTGAAGCCCCAAACCGCGGACACCACGCCGAACATGATGGGGGTGTAGCGGCTGCCTTGCATGATGGGGGGAAACCAGGGGTGGCCCAGCGTGGCCAGCGCCGTCAGCGCCGCCATCAGCGCCAGCGAGCCGGCGACGCAGCCCAGCACCGCCGGCAGCGCGCTGGCGAAGCGCTTGGGGCCGTCGTTGCGCTGGGCGAGCAGCGCGTAGGCCAGCACCATCAGCGGAAAGCCGCCGTGCCAGAACATATACATCCAGGCCGTGGTCTGCGGCCCGGCGCCCAGCAGGCCGCCCGGCGCGAACACGCCGGGGAAGGTCAGCGAATGCGCCATCGCCATCAGCGCGGTGAACAAATAGCCCGTCGCCAAGGCCAGCAGGGCGCGAGCGCGCAAGATCGCGTACTGGCCGAACAACAGCGCCGCGGTGACCAGATCGCAGACCGCCATCGCCGCCTGATAGGCGGGAATGAAGGCGGGCACCTTGGGCAGGGGCAGCTTGGCGAAGGGCAGCGCGCAGACGAAGACCAGCATGGATACCACGATGGCGGCCAGGGCCAGCCGGCGCTGCGCGTGGCTGGGCGGCAGCGTGGACAGAAACTCGAAGGCGTCGTTGCCGGAGGCGGGAGTTTGCTGCATGCGCCAAAGCTCCATTGATCAACGGATTTGGTGTTTATGAATTAATCATATTTTGCTGTTTTATAGCATATGCACTCGTAAGCAGGGAGTGGAATGTCCATTGCGTATCCACGCATGCCGGAGACGCCGCGGGGACCGGCGGGCATGGGGGCGCGCCGCCGGATCGGCGCTGTCGCGGAGCGCGGACTTTGACCGGCGGGCTCAGGGCGCCAGCGGCGCCACGCCGGCGTAGACCTTGCGCAGCGCGGCGCGGACGTCGTCCAGCCGCTGCTCGCCCTTGGGCGTTTTGGCGGTTTGCATGCAGAGCCGTTTGGGCGCGCCGTCCACGGTCAGCGCGTCGCAACCGGCGCGGCCGGCCGCCGCCATCGCGTCGCTGTCGCCGTAAAGCAGCCGGCCGTCCACCAGCACCGCGGCCACGTCGCGCAGTCTGGCGTCCAGCAGCGCCTGGCCGGGGGCGGCGGCGCGGCTGGACAGGATGACGACGTCGGCTTTCAGGCCGGCGCGCAGTTCGCCGATGTAGTCGTCCAGGGCCAGCGCCCGCGCCGGGTGGCGGGTGATCATGGCCACCCAGTCCCGTTCCCGGATCGCGCTTTGGAATTGCCGGCGGTTGATGCTTTCCGCCACGCGCAGTTCGTCGAACAGATTGTCGCTGCCGGTGGGGTTCCAATCCACGCCCAGCGAGACCGGCACGCCGTGGCGCAAGGCGAGGTCGACGCGGGTGGTGCGGCCGTACAGGGCCAGATTGCTTTGCGGGGACCAGATCAGCTTGCTGCCCGCCGCGCCCATCTGGCGGAACTCCTCGTCGCCGAAGGCGGTGCCGTGGATGACGGCGGTGCCGGGGGCGAGCAGGCCCTTGGCCTTGAGCGTGGAGAATTCCGCCAGCGCGTCGGCGTCCACGCCTTCGGCGACGTGGATCAGGAAGGCGTCGGTCGCGTTCCAGTCGATCTTGGGCGCGCCGCCGACGTCCAGGATGAAGGTGCGGACGTGGGCGGAAGAGACCGGCAGGCCGGACTGGGGGTTCTCCGCATTGCGGATCAGCCCTTGCAGGCAGCGGCCGGCGGGCGAGCCCTGTATGGTGGTGACGCCGCTGATCAGCGCCTTGGCCTCGCCGTATTTCACCATTTCGCAGATCAGGCCGCTTTTCTTCAATTGATCGTAGGGGCGTTTGAAGGTTTTGTAGGCGGCGGCGCGCTGCCATTGCCCGCGGTTCTGGTAGAGCTTGGGCGGCGTCCACTTGGGCAGCGCGTTGTAGGCCACGTGGTTGTGGGCGTCGATGAAGCCGGGAAAGACGTAGCCCTCGCTCACGTCCAGCACGGTGGCGCCGGGGGGCTCGGCGCAGTCCGCGCCGGCGCAGACGATGCGGTCGCCGGCCAGCACCAGCCGGCCGTCGCTCTCTTGTTCCGCCAGCACCAGGCGGCCGCGTATCACCAAGTGTTCGTCGTCGCCCGGCGTCACCGTCACCCCGGCGTGGGCCGGCAACAGCACGGCGGCGCACAGCAGCCATCCCAAGCTTTTCATTTGCTTCTCCCGCCGGTTCAGCCCTGGTCCGCCTGCGCCGTCCACAGAATGGAGGCGTTGGCGGCCGGGGTTTTCAGTTTGGCCTGGCCCTTGATCACCCGCGTGGCCATATCGCCCTGGCCCAGCCAGGCCGGCATGCCGAAGGGCAGGTCCGCGGCGGGAATCCGCGCCAGATCCTGCTCGCGAAAGCCCGTCAGCTCATAGGGCGTGGGGTCCGGCGCAAGGCCGGGGTCCGGGTTCAGCAAGGGCGCCAGCGCGGCCAGGGTCTGGTTCCAGGATTTGAGCAGCGCGCCGGGCGAGCGCGCGGTGGGGTGCTGCGGCTGGAACAGCCGCTGCGCGGCCTTGAAGGACGCCGCGCCGGGCCAGTCGTCCAGCACCTTGGCCGCCGCCTTGCCAAAGCCGATCACCGCTTGCAGGCCGGGTTGCTTGAGCTGGTCCAGCAATTGATTGCGCCAGGCGCGCACCGCGGCCTGGTCCATGAAGCCGGCCATCTCGGCGTCGAACTGGCCGTAAATGCTGTACAGGCTGGCGTTGACGATCACGTAGGAACGGTCCAGGCCCAGCTTGCGCAAAAAGCCCTGCACCCGCTGGCCGGCGGTGCCGACCATGGCGCGGCGCGTCAGATTTTCATCGGCGGACGGGTCCTGTCCCACGATCAGCACCTTGGCGCTGCCGTCCAGGCGGCCGCGGTAGTAGACGGGGCCCCATTCCAGGCGGAATTTGGCCGGGAGAGCCTGATAGCTTGCCAGCGGAGCGTGCTCGAACAGCGAGGAGAAAGGCGGGGGCGGCCCGGGGTCCCAGAGCATGTGCTTTCCTTTGAACCTGTTGGCGGAGCCCGTTGACTGCGGGCCGGCTCGGAGGGCCGCGCGGCGGGGTGTTTGAGGTATATGCGATCAAGCGCGCGAATGAAATACGTAAAACCCGCTAGCAGGACATCCTGGCGTCATCTTGCCGCGGCAAGATCGGCGTTTTGACTGTCTTGATCAACACCGGAGAACGCCATGGATCGCCGCCGTTTTTTGAAAACCTCGCTTGCCGGAGGCGGCCTGTTGCTGGCAGGGCCGGCGCTGGCCGCGCCGGCCGTCGTCACCTCGGACCGTTTGCGCCCGCTGATGAATTCCGGCATCCAGATCGGCGACGCGGGCGCGGACCGCGCCATTGTCTGGGCGCGCTCCGATCGGACCGCGCGCCTGGTGGTGGAGTGGGACCGCAGCGAGCGCTTCGCCAGCCCGCGCCAGGTGCGGGGCCCCTGGGCGACCGAGGCCGGCGACTTCACCGCGCGTGTGGATCTGAGCGGCCTGCCGGCCGGCGAGCGGCTGTATGTGAGAGCGCGTTTTGAAGACGCGGTCCATCCGCGGGCCTGGTCCGAGCCGGTGACAGGGAGCTTTCGCACTGTGGCGGAAACGGCGCGCGATCTGCGCTTCGTCTGGTCCGGCGACACCGCCGGCCAGGGCTACGGCATCAATCCGGACTGGGGCGGCATGCGCATCTACGAAACCATGCGCCGGCAGCGGCCGGATTTCTTCGTGCATTGCGGCGACACCATTTACGCAGATGGCCCGATGGCGGCCGAGACGGCGGTGGAGGGCGGCAAGATCTGGCGCAATCTGCTGACGCCGGAAGTGAGCAAGGTGGCGGAGACGCTGGACGAATACCGCGGCCGCTACCGCTACAACCTGATGGACGCCAATGTGAGGCGCTTTGCCGCCGAGGTGCCGCAGATCTGGCAATGGGACGACCACGAGGTGGTCAACAATTGGTCCGACGGCAAGGACTTGTCCGCCGACCCGCGTTACCGCGAGAAAAACATAGGCGTGTTGCAGGCGCGCGCCACCCGCGCCTTTCTGGAGTACGCGCCGCTGCGGCTTCACGGCAACGGCGAGGACGAGCGGGTCTACCGCCATCTGCCGCAAGGGCCGTTGCTGGATGTCTTCGTGCTGGACATGCGCAGCTATCGCGACGCCAACGGCGCCAATCTGCAGCGGGAGGGCGAGCTGGGCGCGAACTTCATGGGCCGGGCGCAGCTGCAATGGCTGTTGGAAGGCTTGCAGGCTTCCAAGGGCGTCTGGAAGGCGGTGATGGCGGACATGCCGCTGGGCCTGCAGGTGGCCGACGGCAAGAACGCGGACGGCAGCGCGCGCTGGGAGGCGATGGCCAACGGCGACCACGGCCGGCCGCTGGGGCGCGAACTGGAGCTGGCCTGGCTGCTGGGCGAGATCAAGCGCCGCGATATCCGCAACGTGGTGTGGTTCACCGCCGACGTGCATTACACCGCCGCCCATCATTACCATCCGGAACGCGCCGCCTTCGCGGACTTCAATCCGTTCTGGGAGTTCGTCTCCGGTCCGTTGAACGCCGGCACCTTCGGCCCCAATCCGCTGGACATGACTTTCGGCCCCAAGGTGGTGTACCAGAAGGCGCCGGAGACGCAGAACCTGTCGCCGCTGGCCGGCATGCAGTTCTTCGGCCAGGTGGACATAGACGCCCGCAGCCGCGCGATGACGGTGAGGCTGAAGGACGTGGCCGGCCAGACCTTGTTCACTCAGGAACTGGCGCCGGCCTAGTTGCGACGCCCATCGCGCGCTTGACGCTATTTCCCGGGATTCAATAGAATACATACGTATGTATTCAATGAGCCGGGAGGCATCGTGAGCAAACCCAGATCCATCGATCGCAATCAGGTGTTGGACGCGGCGGAAGAGATCATAGAACGCAAGGGGGCGGCCGCCCTCACCATAGACGCCGTGGCCAAGGCCGTGGGCATCAGCAAGGGCGGGGTCCAGTCCTGTTTCGGCGCCAAGCGCAATCTGGTCAACGCCATGTTGGAGCGCTGGGGCAAGCACTACGACGCGTGTTTCGAGAAAACCGCGGGTGTCGCCGCCGAACAGCTGTCCAGCGTCGAGCAAGTCAAAACCCATGTCCGCATCACCGCGACGGAAGAGGCCTTGATCGCCCGCGCCGCCTGCCATCTGAGCGCCATGCTGGAGTCCAAGGATCAGAAAGACTGGGTGCGGGCCTGGCATGCCGAGCGCTTGGGCAAGCTGGACGTGGCCACCGAGGAGGGCCGCCGCGCGCGCGTGGCCTATCTGGCGGTGGAAGGAGCGTTCATGCTGCGCTACTTCGGCCTGGCCGAGATGAGCGAGCAGGAGTGGCGGGACGCGTTCCAAGATATCGAGCGATTGGCGGAGCGCTGAAGACGTTCTTGGCGCGCTCATTATCAAGTGGGCCGCCGCAAGGTTTTTCCGTTCTTGCCCGAGGGTGCGTAAACAGGCTCCGGGCGTGTGCCGCGACGGCTGAACGGGCTTTGATGATTGAGTCGGGGAAGGGGCGTTAAAGATGCTTAGCTGGGTGTTGTTGCTGTTTGCCAGCGGTTTGGAAGTACTGTGGGCCGCGGGTTTGAAGCGCTCGGAAAGCGCATTGGAATGGTTGGCGACCATTGTCTGCATCATCGGCAGTTTCTCCTTGCTGGTGCTGGCGACCAAGAGAATGGGCGCGTCGACCGCCTATGTGTTTTTCGTGATCTTCGGAACCGTAGGCGCTTATCTGTTGGATGTGGCCTTGTTCGGCAAGCCGTTCAGTCCGGTGGCGATGCTGGCGATTGTGGTGATCCTGTTTTCGGTGGTGCAACTCAAGCAAGTGAAAGACTGAAATGGACTGGCTTTATCTGTTGGCGGCGGGCGTGCTGGAAATTCTGGTGGTGGTGGGGATCCGGGACATCGCGCTGAAGCGGTATGTCAGGGGCTGCGCGCTGTATGCGACGGGCTTGAGCAGCTCTTTGTTTCTTCTCTACTGGGCGATGAAAACCATAGACATGTCGATTGCTTACGCCGCTTATACCGGGATTGGCGTGGTGGGCACGGTGGTGACCGGCATCCTGTTCTGGGGCGATAAAAAGAGCAATAAAAAGCTTGCCTATCTGTCGCTGCTGGTCGCGTCCATCGTTGTGCTCAAGACCGCCGGCTAGCGACGACGGCCGCGCGGGATCATGGTTGAGCGGCGGGCGCGAGTCCGCCGTCCAGCCGCGCCAGGATGCGGTAGGCGGCGCTCACTCGCTCGGCCAGCGGATAGGACTTGTTGGCCAAGAGCACGATGCCCAGTCGTTTTTCCGGGATATAGGCGGCGTAAGCCGAAAAGCCGTTGGTGGACCCGGTCTTGTTGATGAAGGCCCGCGTTTGCGGCGGCAGCGGCGGATCCAGGCGCTGCGCCGGCATGCCCTGATAGATGTAGGCGGGGGCATTGCCGCTCAGCAGCCGCGGCAGGTCCACCGGATACGGGTATTGTTCCCAGATCAGGCCTTGGGTCAGCACCCCGGCGCGGTAGTAGCCGATATGGGTGTCCTCGAGAGCGGCCCGCAGCTTGGGCGCCATGGGCAGCAGGCCCATATTGGCGTTGAGGAAGCGCGCCAGGTCGGCGGCGCTGGACCTGACGCCGTAGGCCTCGTCCGCCAGCAGGGCCGGAGTCAGCCGCGCGGGCCTGTCGTTCTTGTCGTAGCCCTGGGCGTAGTCGCGCATTCTCTGGGCGGGAACGTTGACGAAGCTGCTGTCCATGCCCAGCTTGGCGAAGATCCTGCCTTCCACCGCCGCCGCGTAGGGCATGCGCATGCTGGCGGCGGCGATCTGGCCCAGGACGCCGATGCCGATATTGGAATAGACCCGCTGCCCGCCCGCCGGCTGCCTGGGGCGCCAGCGCCGCATGAATCGCCGCAATGTGCCGGCGTTGTCGACGTCGTCCGGCACGAACAAGGGCAGGCCTGAGGTCTGAGTGCCCAGGTTCAGCAGCGTGACCCGTTCCAGGCCGCCGCCGGCCAGCGCCGGCAGGTGCTGGGTCACGGGGTCGGCCAGTGAGAGCCGGCCTTCGGCCTGGGCATAGCTGGCTAGCGCGGCGGTGAAGGTTTTGCTGAGCGAGCCGATCTCGAACAGCGTGGCGCGCGTTACCGGCCTATGGTCGGCCTTGGAGGCGAGGCCGTAGTTGTAAACCTGAACGCCGCTGTCGACGGCGAGGCCCACCGCCATGCCGGGGATGCCGTGCTTGCGCATCAGCGCCGGGATTTCCGCGTCGACGGCGGCTTGGGGCGAAGGCGCGGCGGCCAGGGCGTGGGCGGATAGCGCGGCGCAGGCCAGCAGCAGGACGCGGCGATTCATTGCGGGCATGACGATGCCTCCTTGTCGATGAGGATGTGGGAAAAGAAGGAGCGGCGCGAGTTATGGCGTCTGCGCGTCGCCAGGGCCGTTTGGCGTCTGTTCAAGGCCCCGCGAGCGAGGCGAGGCCTTGCGTCCGATCAAGCCGCATGCGCCTGGGCGATAGGGGGATTTCGAAACGGCGTCTGCCGCATCGGGCACCGCGACGCGCGGCGAATCGCAAGCGGCTTTCTTAGGAGCGGTTCAGCGCCAGCAGCAACTGGTTCACGCCGTCGCTCATCGCCTGGTAGCGGGTCTGCTTGCCGCGGGTCAGCGCCACCCATACCGCGGTCCCCCGCTGGGGATCGATGGCGACGTAGCTGAAAAAGCCGCC
Source organism: Chromobacterium sp. FG22 (assembly GCF_057809415.1). Classification (NCBI taxonomy): domain Bacteria; kingdom Pseudomonadati; phylum Pseudomonadota; class Betaproteobacteria; order Neisseriales; family Chromobacteriaceae; genus Chromobacterium; species Chromobacterium sp. FG22. The sequence continues at coordinate 144,157 of NZ_JBMDJX010000010.1, forward strand.
GCCGCCGGCGGTTTTTTGCAGGAAGGGCCGGGTGTCCGGCTGTTCGTGCATCGCCACCCAGCCCAGGCCCAGCGCATCGGCCTTGCCGGGCACGTCCATGCCGGCGAGGCTGCGCAATTCGGCGCGCTGATAGCGCATCTGGAAGGTTTGCTGGTACAGGCGCTTGCGCTGCTCGTTTTGCGGCCGCACCAGGTCCTGCAGCCAGCGTTGCATGTCGGCGGCGGTGGAATAGACGCCGCCGCTGCCTATGGCCGCGCTGGTGTTGACGCAGGGACTGGCCTCCACGCCGCGCAGCAGGCGCGCGCATTGGGCGGGGCTGGGGCTGAAGGTGGTGTCGCGCATGGCCAGCGGCCCGGTGACGGTGTCGCGCAGCAGCGCCGGATAGGGCTTGCCGGCGGCGACGGCCAGCGCGTCGGCCAGGTAGTCGTAAGCCAGATTGGAGTATTGCGCGCTCTGACCCGGCGCGAAGCGGGCCTTGGTCTTGGCCAGCCAGCGCCAGCGCTGCTGCTGATTGGGCCAGACGAAAACCGGCGTGTCGCGCGGCTTGACGCCCGGCAGTTCGCGCGGGAAGCCGCTGGTGTGGGTGGCCAGGTGGAGCAGGGTGATGGGCTGGCCGGCCAGGGCCTTGGACTGAGCGCTTCCCGCCGGCGCGAACTTCCGCAGCGGATCGTCCAGCTTGAGCCGTTGGTCCAGGACCATGGCCGCCAGCACTTCGCTGGTCATCAGCTTGCTGAGGCTGGCGATGCGCAGCAGCGAATTGGCGTCCGGCGTCTGGCGGCTGCCCGGGCGGGTTTCTCCGTAAAAGCGTTGCAGGCCGCCTTGTTTGTCGACGACCACCATCACCATGCCCACCGCCTGGCTATCCTTGAAAATCCGCTCGGCGTGCTGGTTCAGTTGGGCGATGGGCATGGCGGCCTGGCTCAAGGCCGGCAGGGCGGCCAGGGCCAGGCTGATGAATCCCTTTGTTCTCATTGATCTTGCTTTCCCTTGGATGAGGCGGCGCGCCGGCGGCGCCGTCAGATGGCGTGCATTTTAGGGGGGAGGCGGTGGACGGCATAGCGCGCAATATGTAACGACTGTAACCAGAGCCGCCGACCCAGTCCGAAAGTACAGGCACGCCCGGTTTTCAAGATGCTATTACTGGCTAGTCGAAGTCCCTATCGCCGCCATTATCGGCCCCGCCTCGTCCGCGCCAAGGCGCCCGCCCCTGATTGACGACTTAGTGGCTGTTTGTTCGCCCGCGCCGCCGCGCGGGGGAGGAGAGATCCATGCGCAATCACGCAATCATCACCTCAAGCCAGGGGTAGAACCGCTGGCAAAACCCGCTTGAACGCGCCAGCCCGCGCGCCGCGCCGGCGCCATGCCGTTTGCGCGGGTTTTGTCAGCTGCTGTTGCCGTAGGGAGGTCGCCGGCCTTGGGCCCGCGCCTGGGCAGCTGACTCACTTTGGAGGAAAGCGTCATGCCATCAGTCAATCAGTTCGCCTATGTGCCCAACACCAGCACGTATAAGTTCGCCTATGGCGGCTCCATTCCCAATATGTCGATCGCCAATATGCCCAGCGACACCAATTGGGCGCGCTGGACCATGCTCAACGACGGCGAGTATTACCGGATGTATTTCTTCAAGGGCAGCAGCGCGGACACCTTGTACCAGGCCGCGTTCAATCCGGCCACGTCCAAGTACGAGTTCGGCTTCCACTCCATCCCGGAGTTGAAGATCACCGGCGCGCCGCCGGACGCGGACGCCAGCAGCGTGTCCATGCTCTACGACAGCAGCACCAGCACCTATCGCTTGTATTTGCGGCGTCTGGGCGCGCCCACGGTGCTGTACCAGTTCGGTTTCAACCGCTCCACCAACCACTATGAGTACGGCTACAACTCCATTCCCACCCTGAACGTCACCGGCGCGCCGGGAGACACCGACTTCCACCGCTGGTCGATGTTGTTCGACGGCAGCACTTACCGCTTGTACGCCTTCAAGGTGGGCAGCGTGGACACCTTCTACCAGTTCGGCTACAACCCGCAGACCCAGGCCTACCAATACGGTCACGATTCCATTCCCATCCTGACCCTGGTGGGCACGCCGGCCAACAGCAATCTGACCAGCATGTCGATGTTGTTCGGCCAGGGCGATTACCGCTTCTACTTCCAGACCTTGTAAGCGCGCGGCGGGCAAGGGCGGCGGACGGCCGGAACGGCGGTCCGCCGGCGGCTTCAGTCCCGCAAATCCACGATGGGCGGCGTCTTGCTGGTGACGGGGTCCAGCCGCCATCGCGCCCGCGCGGCCAAGCCGAGCGCGAAGGCGCCGTCATCCGGCGCCAGGCCCAGCAAAGCCGCCAGGCGCGCGCGCAAGGCCGCTTCCGGGCCGGCGTCCAGATGTTCGGCCAAGAGCAGGGTCAGCCGCTCGCGGCCGGCCGGGTCGCGGTCCAGCTGGATCTGGAAAGCGTGCTCCGCGCCGGCCAGTTGCGCGAAATCGTCCAACTCGTACGTGGTTTCATTGAGGCGGAAGGACCGGCCGTCGCGGCCGCGCAATTCCAGCCAGCGTTCGCCGTCGCACTCCACCCAGCGGCCGATATCGCCCAAGCAGTAACGGAACACCGGGAAGCGCCGCCGCCAGGCGTTGCTGACCGCGATGCGGCCGTAACCGGCGGCGTCCGGCCGCAGAATCTCCGCCGCCACCCGAGGCAGCACCCGGAACAGGCCGGGGCGGCGGCTGGCGTCGCTCCAGGCCCAGATGCCGGTTTCCGCGCCGCCGTACAGCGACCAGACCTGGGCCGCGCCCAGCGCGGCGCGCAGCCGCGCCAGCGTGGACGCGTGCAGGGTTTCGCCGGCGTACAGCAGCTGCGGAATCTCCAGCCGCTCGCCGGCGGCTGCCAGATGGGCGGCGAACAAGGCCAGCCGCGACGGGGTGCCCAGTACGTGGCTGGGGCGGAATCGCCGCGCCGCGGCCAGGATGTCGGCGTCGGCGGCGTGGGCGCTCATCGGCAGCGTGGTGGCCTGACAACGTTCCAGCACATCGTCGACGATGGCCGCGGTGCGGTAGAGATTGGCGTAGCCGAACAGGTTCAAGGCGATGCTGGCGGGACCGAATACCCCGTCGGCGCGCAGCCGGTCCGCCAGCGCCTGCCGCTGGGCCAGGTTTTCCGCAATGTCCACCGGGAAGATCAGCGCCGCCCGGGTGCTGCCGCCGGAGCGCACTAGATAGAGGCCGGACGCTTCCCGCTCCGGCGAAAACGCCTCCAGCGCGGCTTGCAGCGTCGCCTTCTCCAGCGGCGGCGCGTCTTCGGCGCAAGCCACGCCGCGGTAAAGCGTGCGATAGAAGGGGTGGGCGCGGGCCAGTTCGAAGCACTCGCGCAGCAAGGCCTGCTGGCGGGCCGGCGCGGGCGGCTGGGCGGGCGGCGCCTTCATGCCGGCAGCCTGGCCGCGTCCATCGGCGTCAGTCCCAGCTGGATCAGCAGCGGACGGTGGCGGCTCAGGAAGGCGCGCCGCTGCGCCGCGTCCGGCAGCGCTTCTTGCGCGTAGTCCAGCCAGCGCTGCGCCAGCATGCGCGCCAGGCGCAATTCGTCCGCGTCCTGGCTGCCCGCGTAGCGCAGCACCGTGGGCGGGGTGGCCAGCAGCCGCCAGTCCCGGCACGGCCGGTGCGACAGGCTGTCCGCCAGAATGCGGAAGCGGATCAGCGGCGCGGACAGCAGGCCGGCGCGTCCGCCGTGCGCGACGATCTCTTTCAGCACCCGATACCAGAAATCGATGCCCTCGTTCAGCCGCGCGCCGGCCACATAGCGCTGCGTCAGCAGCCATTGCCGCCGCGCGGCCACATTGCTGGCCCGGCCCATGAAGAAGTCCGGGTGGCCGGCGGTGCGCAGCGGGCGGGGCAGCAGGAAGGCTTCGTCTTCCAAAGGCTCCAGTTCGGCGCGCAAGGCGTCCAGCTGCGGGAAGCGTTCCTCAGGCGGCGCGCTGTCGTAGCCCAGCACCGCCAGGTCCAGCCGGTGCTCGTTCATTTTCTGCTCCAGCAAGCGCAGGCAGTCCGGCCGGTAGCAGTCGTCGGCGTCCAGGAAGCTCACCAGCTCGCCGCCGGCCCGCGCCAGGCCGGCGTTGCGCGCCGCGCCGGGGCCGCTGTTGCGCGGCAGCCGCAGCAGCACGCTGCGGGTACGGCTCAAATCCTGGGCGTGGTGGCGCAAGGCCTGCTCCGCCGCCTCCGCGCCGTCGTCGGTGCTGGCGTCGTCGACGATGATGATCTCGTGCGGCGCCTTTTCCTGCGCCGCCAGCGAGGCGATGGTCTCGCCGATGTAGGCGCGTTTGTTGTACAGCGGAATAATGACGGAATGCCGCATGAAGCCCCCTGTGCGCGAAACCGGTTCAGGCCGTCGCGGCGGCGGAGTACAGCTTGCCGCGGCGCTGGTGCAGATTGATGATCAACTCGTCCGAGCCGCGAAACACGCCGGGGCCGTAGCTTTCCGCGTCGCGGCACAGCTGCATGCCCACCAGCCGGATGCGCTGCCGGCTTTCCGGGTCCACGAACTCGCTTTGCTCGATATAGTCCTGGAACATGTATTGCGGCCATTGCCCCAGCACCAGTTCGCGCCAGGCGGTTTCGCCGCAGGCTGAGCGCACCAGCGAGCCCAGGCCGCGGCCGCCGCTGCTGGGTTTGGCGATGAAGTCGCCGGCGCGCGCCAGCAGGGCCTCGGCCTCGTCCCGCGAGGCCGGCGCGAAGGAGGGGATCAGAAAGGGGCGCAAGGCCGCGTAATCGTCGGCGTCCAGGCAGTCCCGCATGATGTCCTCGCGATTCAGGACCGCCAGCACCCGCTTGTCGTGCACCAGGATCAGCGTGCGGATGTCGTTGAAATACGCGCCGCCGTCCAGCAACTGGTCCAGCACCCGGTCCGGCAGCAGCGGCAGCTCGCTGCGATCCATTTCCAGTATGCAGCGGTTCACCGTCCGGCCGTCCAGCCGCAGCTTGCCGTCGCGGACGCTGAGCGCCTCCGGCCGGGCGGACAGAAAGTGGACGCCGTCGCGGCGCAGTGTTTCCGCCAGCAGGAAAATCTCGGTGCCGGGTTCGCGGGCGTGCGTCAGCGCCACCACGCAGCCGGGCGGATGCCATTGACGCAAGGTTTGCAAGAAGGCGTCGTCTCCGGCCGGCTGACCCAGCCAGCGGCTGATCATCCAGCCGTTCATCGGGTAGCGCGCACCCACCTCGCAAATGCGCGGCTGGCCATGGCGGTCGTAGATGAAGTCCGGACGGTAGAAGCCCACGCGGTAAGGCCGGCCGTGCGCGCGCCGCAGCAGCGCTTCCATGGCCTTGGGCAGCTGATAGAGCGCCCGGATGCGCGGATCCAGAAAGTAGCGGCCGACAATGGCGCGGAAGGCGGCGTCCAGCAGCGCGCTCAGGCGCCGCAGGCTGCTCAGATAGTCGGCGGACACCTCCACGCGGGCGCGCGCCAACTGTTCCGGGGCGAACAGGGGCGGCGCGCCCGGCGGCCAGGGCGGCGGCGCGGCGGCCTGGTCCGCCAGCCGCAAAAGCGGAGGCCGCGGCCGGCTCACAGCGCCTCCGCGGCGGCGTCCCGCGGCACCGTCGCCAGCACCGCCGCCTTTTGCTCCAGATAGGCGCCGACGATGCCGTCCAGGCTGTAGCGCTCCAGGTCCAGCGCCATGGCCCGCGCGTAGTGGTTTAGGGCGTTCATGGCGTGGAAGAAGTGGTTTTTCTCAGTGGGGCCGCAGTGCACGCTGATCCAGCCCAGCGTGCGGGTGGCGTCTCGCTCGGCGAAGCCCAGCGTCCGGGTCAGCCAGCGGCGGAACAGCGGCAGGATGAATTCCACTTCGCCATGGGTGTAGATCTCATGCGTCAGCGTGGTCAGCAGCGCGACGGCCAGGTCCGGATCGCGCAGCGACTGATGATCCTTCCAGCTTTTGAAGGCCTTGGCGCTGGGGTGGAGATAGGCATGGGACAGCCACTGGTCATCTCCGACAATGCCCGTGGCCATGTTGTAGTACATCTGCGCGTGCAGCACCTTGTGCGTGACCGCCAAATCCTCGTCCACGATGCGGTTCAAACAGACCATGGCGGCGAACAAGGCCTCGCGGTCCGCCACCGGCTGGCCGGTGTGGACCAGCAGCGTCAGCCGGTTGCTGATGCCGGCCACCGTCATCGCGCTATTGTTGGTCTGGCTCCAGCTCTGGAAAAAGCGCCGCAGCGTTTCCGGGCTTTGCCGCCGCGCGGTCAGGCGCGCAAAGCCGGATTCGATCGCGTCGAAGTGGCTGCCGTGCCGTTCAAAGGCTTGCAGCAGCTCGCGCTTGAGGTGGGACGCGGGCAAATCCCGCAATACCGGCATGATGATCTGGCTGAGACGGTGCATGAACGGAACCCTTGCTTGCATTGAGCGCCGCGGCGGCCCGGGCGGAGCGGCCGCCGGCCCGGTTTCTTTTACGCTTGCGCAGACATCAATATGGTTTAAGGATCAGACTGCCGATATAGGTACTACCACCATATTGAAAATCCGCATGAATGATCTAGGAGCCAGTTCAAGGTCCGTCGCGCTTCGGCGACGCGGTGTTAAACACGTTTCTCTCTGTGCTTGCCGTCTAGGCTCGCTCTTGCTCGCGAGCCTTTGAGCAGGTCTTAAGAGCCATGCTCAAACGGCGCTTGTCGCGCGGCCATGTCTTAGTCATGATTTGCTTTTGTTTTTCATGCAAGAGAGAGCGTTCCGATGGAAACCCGAGTGACGACCGTCAAGCAGACGAAGTTGATCGAGTGCAGCGCCGGGGTGGCGAGCCTGGACCAGGCGCTGGATTTGGTGGCCTTGTGCGCGGAGCACGACGCGCCGCGCGTGCTGCTGGCGGAAGAGGCCTTGCCGCCGGCTTTTTTCGATTTGAGCAGCCGCTTCGCCGGCGAGTTCGTTCAGAAGCTGGTCAACTATCGTCTTGCCGTGGCCGGGGTGTTCGTCGACGGCGCCGCCTACGGCGAACGTTTTGGCGAATACCTGAGCGAAGCGCGCCGTGGCCGGCAGTTTCGCGTGTTCGACGATAGAAAGGCGGCTCTGGCCTGGCTGGCGGCGCAGCATTGAGCGCGTAGCGGCTCGGACAGCGTGAAGGCGGGGAAAGGACGCGGAGCAGCCCCTTGCGGGGCTGCTTGCGAGCGGAAGAGCGCGATCAGACCGCGTCTTTGCCGATGCTCACCTGGAAGGAACCGGAGTTGTTGCCGTAGGTGCTGGGCACATCATTGTAGTACAGCGTGATCTGGCCTTGCGCGTTGGCCGGCGCTTTCCAGCGGAACAGGCCGGTGTTCACCGGGATGAAGCCGCCGGCGCCGATCTTCATCACCAGCGCGCCGCAGTAGGCGTCGCCGCAGATCAGGCCCTGATTGGGGTGGCTCTTGTCGCCCTGAGGGCCCCAGTTGGGCTGCGGGCCGTAGCCTGCCCAGCCCGACGCGACAATGGTGATCACATCGCCGGGATTGTAAGTGATGGTGGTGGGTTCCCCGTTGGGATTGTTCGCAGCGACAGTACCGGTCCAAGCCATGGTGAATCTCCAAAATGAAAGTGAGAGAAAGCAGATTCGACGTCGCGCCGACAGCGCGAGGAATATGCTTATTTCATTAAAGTTGGCGATGGGGGTTTTAGCCGCTGATCTTTCGGCGAGGTCGGCGTGGGGAACTTTGGATAGCTTGCCGGCGCTCAGCGGCCTTTATCCAGCTTGCAGGCCAGGCCGGTGCCGGCGAAGCCGCCGTAGAGCTTCATTTCATCCGGCAGCTTGCGCGTGATGAAAAAGCTGTCCGGCAGCCCCAGGCCGGCCTTGTCGCGCGGCCAGGTCAGCAGCCCGCGTTCGTCCATATAGCCCTGAAAACGCTGTTCGCCGCGAATCAGCTCCACCGTCTGGCTCTGGCGGCTGAAGTGGAAGCGGGTGGCGTCGGCGCAGTGGTAGCTGGCCTGCATCGCCTGCGGCTTGCAGCCGGCCAGCAGAACGAGCAGGGCCGGCGTCAGGCTGGCGAAAAGGAAACGGGCGGGGACGGACATGGGCGGCGTTCGGGCTGAGGACGGAAGGCCGCCAATATAACAAGAGCGGCCGGCGGCGGCTAGCCGCGCTCCGGGCGGGGCTGGTTCATCGGCACGGCAACTGTTAACATGCCGATCGAATTTTAGGCCGCCTGTCTTGATGGCGGCCGCAAGGAGACCGATATGTTCCCGCGAAAACCGATGCTGTTTGTCCTTGGCGCGCTGACGCCGTTTGCCGCCATGGCGGCGGATATTTATATCGGCATGCTGAGCGCGCAGGAGGGGAGCTTGCGGCTGACCCGCTGCAGCATCGGCAAACCTATCTATCAGTTGCTGAGCCAGGAAGGCCGGCCCTTGGCGGAATGGCCGGGCCTGTCGCCGCAGGCGCTGGAAGAACAGGCCAAAACCTCGGCCCGGATCCTGGGCGAATTCACGGAGCGGGACGGCAAGCCGGCCTTGCAAGTGGAGCGCATCGACGCGATCCGTTCCGGCGAGTCCTGTCATCTGGAGGATTGGCTGGACGAGCCGGTCAAAGCCGGGCCCGGACCGCAATGAAGCTGAGCAAGGGCAAGGCGGCGCTGACGCTGCTCGCGCTGCTGAGCGGCGCCTACTGGGCGGCCACGCATCTGAACAGCAACTGGGGCCGCGCGGTGGGCGAGCCTGTGGACGCCTTCAACGGCGTCGCCGTGTATTACAACGGCGGCGTGCAGCATGTGGAAGGGCGCAATCTGGCGTCGGACGGCTACAATCTGGGCCTGCGCTATCAGTGCGTGGAGTTCGTCAAACGCTATTACTATCAGCGTTTTGGCCACAAGATGCCGCAAGACAAGGGCCATGCCCGGGATTTCTTCCAGTCCCGTCTGGACAACGGCGCGCTCAATCCCGAGCGCGGCCTGCTGCAATACCGCAACGGCGGCGGCGACGCGCCGCGGGCGGAAGACCTGATCGTGTTCGCGCCCTGGGTGTTCAACCGTTACGGCCACGTCGCCATCGTCAGTCGGATCGGGCCGGATTTCATCGAGATCATCCAGCAGAACCCCGGCCCGTTCGGCGAGGCCCGCGAGCGACTGCCCTTGCTCATGGAGCAGGGCGTCCCGCGGGTGGACCATCCGCGGGCGCTGGGTTGGCTGCGCCGCGCGCCGCAGGCTTCGGCGCCGGCGGGGGAAGGCCTGGAGCCGGCGGGCGAGGCCTGAGAGCCTGTTCAAGGTCCGCTGCGCTTCAGCGGGATTTAGACAAGGCGCTCACCGTGGGGCGTCTTCACGATGCGCGGCGGATCGTGAACCGGGCCGGGCGCGCCTACTTCATCTTCCAGCTGGTGGCTTTCAGCACCGCGGCGTCGGCGTCTTTCAGATCGGTCTCGCCCTGGCTCAGCAGGCCGCTCCATTGTTTGACGCGATTCTTGCCATTGGGCGGCTGGTTGTATTCATTCGTGTCCACCACTTTGCTGCGCTCGGCGTGGAAACGGTTCATGAAGGTTTTTTCGTCGCCGCTGCCGCCGGAACGGGACAGCAGTCCCTGCAGCGTGTCGGAACCGCCGCTGGCGCCCTGGTTCAGCGCGGTGTCCACGAAGGAGCCTATCGTCAGCGCGCTGCCGAAACCGCGCTGGCGCGCCTGTTGCACGCTGTATTGGATGTAGACCTTGTAAAAGGTCTGCCACATCGCTTCGCGCCAGGCGGCGTTGTTTTGCAGCGCGGCTATCTTGCCGCAGAACACCTTCTCGCTGTCGCTGATCTTGAGCACCGGCCCTTGCATGCCGCCGCGCACCCCGGCGCGCGCCAGTCCGCCGGCAATAGAGGGATTGCCGGCGCCGCTGGCGGCGTCGAACTCCTTGAACAGCGTCGGGCCGTCCGGCCCCTGATCGCGCGGGCCGCCGGTGGTGGCGCCGAAAATGCCGATGGTGAAGCCGCGCTCGTCGTCGATGTCCTCGCAATAGCCGTAAAACTTGGGCCAATCCAGCGAGTCTTGCTCCGGCTTGTTCACCAACTTCATGATGTTGTTCCACTGCTCGCCGTCCAGCCCGGTGTTGGCTTTCAGGAATTTCAGCGTGCTGGGGGAGAAGTTGGCGTCCGGATTGGCCGCTTTGGCCTTGCCGGGCAGCGCGCAGCGCGCGCCGGCGGTCCAGGGCTGGCCGATTTCCGCCGCGCCGCTGCTGGCGTCCGGCGTGTTGCCCTGGGTCCAGTAAACGGCGGTGAAGTTGACGCCGTGATGGCTGGCCACGCTGCCGGCCGGATAGGGCGTGGCGGCCTTCCACGGCGCGGCGCAGACCGCCAGCCGCGCCGCCAGTCTAGGAGCGCTGCCGGCGGGGGAGGCTTGCGCCCAGGATGCGCCGGCGCAGGCCAGCCAGCCGGCGCCGGCCAGGGCCAGCATCGAAAGTGTGCGTTTCAAAACGTTCTCCGGTAGACAGAGGTAGGGCGGCGCGAGCCGGGAAAACGCACAAAATGCCATACGGATTTTATTGGCGAAAGAGGGGGGGACTGGCAAATGGAACGGGCGGCGCGGATGCGCGCAAGTAGATGGGCCTCCTATCGGCGTTTCAGCGTTGGAAGAGGGAAGTAGCGCCGCGCGCAGCAAGCGCATTCTATGCGGATTGGCGCGCGGAAAATTCAGGCGATGAGGTTTGGAGCGGGCGCTACTCCAGCCGCATCACATCGCTGCCCTTGTCCAGCGCAGGGTAGGCCAGCGCCAGGTAGTCTTGCGCAAAGCCGGCCAGGGCCTCGGCGGACGGCAGCGCGTATTCCCCGCTATTGGGATCGAAAAACCGGAATGTCCGCGCGGCATGATCCACCCTGGCCGCCAAGGCGTGGCCGACGCCTTGGGCGGGGTGGATGCCGATGTTGTACAGGCCGTCGCGCTCCAGCGCGATCTTGAAGCCCGGACTTTCGCTGTGGCCGCGAGGGCTCAAGCCATAGACGGCGAAATAGTCGGCGATGGCGTCTACGCTTCGCCACACATAGCTGTTGACCGCCAGTTCCATCACCTCGTCCCGTCCGCCCTCGGTTTCGATGTCGCGGAAAAAGGCCTCGGCCTCGTTTGGCCAGCTGCGCTGGCTGGCCAACCATTTGACGACCAGCGGGAAGCAAACGCCTTGTTCGCCTATCGTCGACCCCTGGATGAACGCGGTTTGCCGGAAGGCGCGCGCCTGCTCGCCGCCATGCGCCCGCGCGCATTGGGTCCAGGCGTCCTCCGATGCGCGCGCCAGCGCGGCGAGCAGGCTTTTGACCTTGCCGGGCTTGGGCGCGGAGCTGAGATCGACCTTGCCCAGTTTTCTTTCCGCGACGGCGATCTGTTTCGGCCGGCCGCAGGCCCGGATGCCGGACAATAATTCGGCGTAGCTTGCCGGCGGACGCTCGAAAGCCACGCCCACCATCTTGAAGCGGCGCAGCAGCGCCGGCGGCATGGCTTGCGGGAGCGGGGCGTCCGCCTTGGCCTCTGGCTGGGCGAGGCGTTGTTTGGCCCGCGTCACCACGCAGGCGCTGCGCAGCAGGCCCAGTTCTTCTCGAATCACGCGGACTCGCTGTTGCATCAGGCTGCGCAGCAGCAGGCAGGAGCTCCTGTCTCCAGCCGGCGGCGGAGCGTTGCGGGGCGCGACGACGGGCGGGCTCAGGCGCAATAAAGCGGACAGCTTGAGCGGGCCGGAGCCGACGACGGCTCCCCGGGCGCGGAGAAAGTCCCTGGCGCGCCGGGTTTGTTCCGGGTGCAGCAGATAGCTGCGGCCGGTGTACAGCACCAGCATGCCGTCTTTGCGCATGCCGACGCGGCTGTGTTCCTTGTGGTCTTGCAGGCGTGACAGGTCGTACTGCTGCGCCCGCAGTTGGATGGCGGTTGGAATGGTGCTCATGGCGGTTTTCCCGGCGAGGTGCTGATTTGGAGCGGCGGCGTCTCGGCGCGCCGTCCGAAGGGGACGGCGACGGACGCGCTGGGGAGCGAACCCAGGTTTGCCGCATGGTTATTTTATTGGGGCGCAGTGTGAAGGCAGAGCGGCGGGGAAGACTTTCAGAAAACGATTCCGGCCACGGGCCGATGGACGGTTGGCTCAAGTGTAAGAAAACGCCCTTGATCCGCGACCCATTTACCAGCCTTGGCCCTGTGCGGCGCCGATTCGCCTTGCCGTGTTTCGGCTCCGCGCGCTTGACTCAGAGCGCGCCCGGCCATTCACAAGGAAAAACCAGGGCTGTTATCATGCCCGCCGCCGCTGCATTGCGCGTATCGATTGGAAAAATATTGGGAATCAGAATGTTGAAAGTCATTGCCTGCGTTTTTATCTTGTTGTCCTCCATGGCCAGCGCCTCCAGCTGGGATTTCACTTACTTCAACCCCAGCGAGGGCGGCTTGTTGATCGATACCGACAGCATTGCGCAATCGCCGCACGGCACCGTCAAGTTCTGGACGCTGTGCGCGCCCAGATTCGAGGCGGACAAGCCGATGACGGCTTACGCCTACAGCCAGTCCCTGTACGAGATCCATTGCCGGCAGCGCCTGATCATGATGCCGATGACGGTGGCTTTCGATGTGAACGGCGAATCGCGGGAAACCGAGTTCGAGCACGCCAAGATGGAGGACATCCAGCCGGACACGCAGGAGGATTTTCTGTGGACCTATATCTGCAAGCCGGAAAAGCGGCCGGACATGGCGGTGGCGATGCGGCAGGGCATTCAGGGCTTCTTGCGGGAGCAGAGGCGTTACGCCAGCGAGCATCTGGCGTTTCATCGGGATAAGAGCCGCTGATCGCGGCGGCCCGGAACGCGGCCGCCTACGGCAAGCGCCCTGCCTCGGCAGGGCTTTTTTGCGCGCCTTGACCGGCGGCGTGATCGTTTTAAGCAAGCTTGCGGGCTTGCGCTTGGGCATGCTGCGGCACATTGAAAACCCATTGACCGCGCCGCGGATCGCGCACAGGAGCTTACGCCATGCCGATGACTTGCAAACTCGTACCCGGAAAACTGCTGGTTCCCAGGGACTGCGTCCGGCGCGAGGAGGCGCGCTTGGCGGAGGCGTCCAGGCTGATCATGCGGCTGCGGCAATTGCGGCACGAGCCTTCCACGCTGTCGCGCTCGGACTCCGTCGCCTCGCTTGGCTTCGACAAGAAGGCGCTGTTCGCGCTGGCGCTGAAAAACCAGGCGGTGCAGGCCAAGACGCCGGCCGCGGCCGCCGGGGAGGGCAAGAGCCTGGGGCATATCCAGCGCCTGGTGGTGATAGGCGACAGCCTGTCGGACTCCGAAGGCCGCATGCTCAGCAAAACCCTGGGGGTGATGCCGTCCTCGCGCCAGTACTACGAAGGGCGTTTCACCAATGGCTTCGCCTGGCCGGACTTCCTGGCGTCCAGGGCTTTTCTGGGCAAGCCGGTGGTCAATTACGCCGAGGGCGGCGCGGTGGCCGGCAAGTACTCCAAGTGGAACCCGGCCTTCATGTTCATCTCCCATATGGAGCGCCAGATCAATAAGCACCACTTCCAGCCGGGCGATATGGCGGTGCTGGCCCTGGGGTCCAACGACTACATGACTTTCGGCAAGACCGACGTGGACAAGGTGATCCGCACCTACGAGCGGCAGATCGACAAGCTGGTGGCCAAGGGGGTCAAGGACATCCTGGTGGCCGGCGCGCCGGATCTGTCCAAAACCGTGAACGCGCGCAAACAGCCGCCGGCGGAGGCCGAAAAGCTGCACGACTTGTCTCAGCGGCATAACCGGCAGCTGAGCCAGGCGGTGGAGGCGTTGCAAGCCCGCTACCGCGACGCCGGGGTGACCCTCCGTTTCTTCGATATCGGCGCCAAGCTGGATTACCTGATGGAGCTGGCGGAAACAGTGGATTACGACACCCTGCACAATAAGCACGAGGGCTATATCGACCTGCCGCGCGTGCTCGGCTTCGCCGGCGACGCGCGGCCGCTGGACAGCTCGCATCGCCACCTGTTCCACGACGAGGTGCACCCCAGCCAGGAGGTGCACCAGATCCTGGCCGCGCACATGACGGACTTCATCCGCGAGCAGTACGGGCGGCCGGCCGACGCGTCTTAGAGCCTGCTCAAAGTCTCGCGAGCAAGGGCGAGACAAGGCGAAAACGAGCGAAAAAGCGGAATGCACACGTGGTACATGAGCATTTTGAGCTCGTACTCACCGTGCAAGCCTTCACGACGCGCAGCAGACTTTGAACAGGCTCTTAGCCGCTGGCCAGCCGCGCCAGGTAGCGCAGGCCGCCGATGCCGGGAAGGAAGCAATACGCGCCGCCGCGGGTGGTGATCATCCGCGAGAAGCCTTGCAACACGGTGTTGTTCTTGCCCGATCGGCCGGGCGCGGCCAGGGTGAAGCTGCTGTCCGCGGCGTCGTTGACGCCGAGGAAGACGTCTTCTCCGCTGATGTTGAACACCGCGTTGCCGGCGTCCGGATTGCCCGGTTCCGTGGCGGATTTGACGAAGTCGCTGAGCAGGTTCCACTGGCTGCTGAGAAATTCGAACTGATTGCTCAGGCTGGCGTTGATGAAGTAGCCGATCAGGCCGCGGGCCGCGGCCGAGGGGTGTTCGGGGTCGTAGGCCGGGCCGTAGGGCATGGCCCGGCGCACGATGCGGTGGTGGGCGCTGTCGGTGCCCACCACCGCGCCGTTGCGCGGATTGTTGCGGCGGATGTGGGAGCCTATCGGACATTTCAGGCCCAGGGTGTCGTCTTGGGACGGCTGGGCATTGACGTAGTTGAAGTCGTTCAATTGACTGGTCGGCAGCGTGGCGCCGGCCTCGTCCGGCCGCAGCGTCAGCGGGTTGCCGTTGCGCCAGCGTCCGCATACCTTGGCCGCCAGCAGTTCGGGATCGATGCCGGCCTTGGCCGCGTATTCGCTCAGGAACGCGTCGAAAGCGGCCACGTCCTGTTCCAGGATGCGGAAAGCGGCATAGCTGCTGTTGCGGCTGAGTTCGGGCGGTTGCACCGAGTACACGCCGTTGCCCTCGTTGGTGTAGCCGAGCAGGAATTCCCCGGTGGCGATGACGGCCTGATCGTCCGGCTCCGGGCGCTTGCGCGGCGGCGCGCCGGCGATGGTGGGCTGGGCGATGCTGTCGCGGTAACCGAAGTGCACCTGATTGTCAGGCAGCGCCTGGGCGTCATGGGCGGATAGTTCGCTGACGGCGCCGGCGAAGGCCTGACGCAGCCGCGCGCTGAGGCTTTCCAGCAGCGCCGGGTCTTTGGCCACCCACAAGCTGAGCACGATGTGCACCTGCTCGCCATTGGCCAGGCCGCCTATCCATTTTTCAGGCGCGCTGGCGCCGATGTCGCCAACGAGGCTGGCGGTGTCGCCATCGGTGGCGCCGCGCTGGAAGGTCGATTCGAAACTGGCCAGCTGCTCGGCGCCGACGCCCAGCATGCGCAGCCCGGGACAGGTGAAGCCTATGTTCAGGAAGCTGTTCGGTTTTTGCAGCCAGCGCTTGGCGCTGGTGATGCTCGGCAGGCCGTCCCGGCCCTCCACCAGTTTCAGGATCAGCTCGCCGGCGGCGGCCTTGTCGCTAACGCTCAGAATGAAATGCCGGGCCAGGTCCACGCGGTAGCCGCGCAGAATCGTGCCTTGGATGTCGTCGTACGGGAGGTCGGGGCTGTTCATGGCATGCCTTTCAGCAATGGGACGGGTGTAAGAGGCTGTTCAAAGTCCGTTGCGCTTCGTGAAACGCTGCTCGGCGAGTACCCGCTCAAGCCGCTCATGTACCACGCGTACATTCCGCTTTTTCGCTCGTTTTCGCCTTGACTCGCGCTTGCTCGCGAGACTTTGAACAGGCTCTAAGGCGCAAGCGGGCGGGCCGCCTGCGCCTGGCGGGCGCGCTTCAGTCCAGCGCGGCGAGTATGGTCTGCACCGTGTACGGATAGGCCTGGTACAAGCCGTTGTCGTCCTTGCCGCCGCCGCCGTTGTTGGGAATATGCTGGGACGCGTCGTTCTGGGCGATGAAGGCCTGAAAGGCCGCCACATTATTGGCCACCGGGGTCAGCGCCTTGCCTCCCACCACGAATTGCAGCAGCGCGTCGAAGACGGTGCCCACCTGGGCGACGAAGTCGTTGATGTAGGCGTTGAAGCTGCCGTCGTATTCGGTGATCACCGCGATCACGTAGTTGTCGCTGCTTTTGCCGGTGGGCTGCAGATTGGCGGCGGAGCGGTCCAAGAGCAAGGTGCGCGCGTAATGGACGGTGCCGATCGAAGTCAGCGCTTGATGCAGGGTGGGTTCGTATTCCGCCAGAGTGGCGGCGATGGCTTCCAGGCTGGTGCCGGGAATGACCGGCATCAACAGGGTGAGCGGGCTGGCCATGGGGCTTCTCCCTAAGGGGTTTGGGAATTGAAGCCTAGCAGCGCGACCTTGACTGTCAATGCGATTTTATTCGTTTTGCAAATCAATAGCCGTGGCTTAGGTATTCGTACTAAGGGCTTGCCCGAGGGCCGCGCCCGGCGGGGGCGGGCGCGGCCGAACGCTCACTTGCGGTTGGTCAGGGACACGCCCGCCGCCGCCAGCGCGCCGCCCGCCAGCATGGACGCCAGAATGGGTTCGCCCAGCAGCCCCGCGGACAGCAGCACGCCGAAGGCGGGCACCAGATTGGTGAACACGGCGGCGCGCGAGGGGCCGATCTCCCGGATGCCCTGGTAATACCAGATGAAGCCCACCACGGTGCCTATGGCCCCCAGATAGAGCATGGACAGCCAGATCCGCCAGCCGAAGGAGGCCCAGGGAACGGAGCCGATCTCGCCGGCCGCGCCCAGGGACAGGAAGGCCAGGCCCCACAGCGTGGCGTAGGTGGTGGCCGCGATCGGGCTCAGGGTTTCCATCGCCTTGCGCGAGCCCAGCGTATAGGCCGCCCAGCTCAGCACCGCCAGGCTCATCAGGGCTTCGCCGGCGCCGAAGGACTGGCTGAAATCGTGGACCGTGCCGACGAGATCGCCGCGGGTGATGACCACCATGGCGCCCAGCAAGGCCACGGCGATGCCGGCCCAGCGGCGCAGGCCCAGACGCTCGCGGAAAATCAGGCTGGCGGCCAGCGCGGTCATGATGGGATTGAGGCTGACGAACAAGGCGGTGCGGCCGGCGGGAATGCGCGCCAGCGCGCCGAAGAAACAGGCGTTGTAGAGAAAAATGCCGGTAAAGCCCAGAAACGCGGTGACGGCGATCTGCGAGCGGTTCAGCCGCGGCAGCCCGCCTTCCAGCCGGCAAGCCACCAGCACCAGCAGCAGGGCGGCCACCAGGAAGCGGCCGAAGGCGGCGGTCATCAGCGGCATGGATTGCGCCAGCACTCTGCCGGCGATGAAGGTGCCGCCCCAGAACAGCGCGGTCAGCGCCAGTTTCAGAGACAGGGCCGGCCTGAGCGCGGTTTGCGCGCGGGCGGGCTGCGCCGCGACGGCGAGGGTGCTTGAGTGATTCATGGTGGGCGCCGGGCGCACCGCCCGGCCTCCTGATGCTATGTGGGTGCGTATATACTATTGATTGTTTGAATTCATGGAAAAATGAGCATTTGCTCATGGGTGAACGAGACGGTCATGACCTTTACGCAGCTGGAAATCTTTGCGCTGGTGGCGGAGCTGGGCGGTTTCACCGCGGCGGCGGACAAACTGGGCATCAGCCAATCCGCGGTGTCGCACGCGATCAGGCAATTGGAGAAGGAATGGGGGCTGACCCTGCTGACGCGCGGCCAGGCCGGCATCGAGGCCACCGAGGCCGGCAACAGCCTGCTGCTGCGCGTGCGCGAACTCTTGGGCGTGGCCGAGGCGATCCGTCAGGAGGCGTCGGCGGCGCGCGGCCTGAACCGCGGCGTGCTGCGCATCGGCTCCTTCGGCACCACCTCCTCGTTGCTGCTGTTGCCGCGCATCCTTGAGCAGTTCCGCGCCAGCTATCCGGAAATCGACGTGTTCGTGGAAGAGGGCGAGGACGACGAAGTGGCGCAATGGGTCAGCGAGCGCCGGGTGGACGTGGGCTTCGTGGTGCTGCCGGACGATCGTTTCGACACTTTGCCGCTGGTGGAGGACCAGTTCGTGGCCTTGATTCCGGCCGGCCATCCGCTGGCCGGCCAGCCGGCGGCGCGGCTGGCGGATTTGTGCGACATGCCCTTCATCATGACGCTGGCGGGCAATACCGCGCTGATTGAGAGATTGTTTGAAACCGCCGGCCTGCGGCCCATGGTCAAGCACCGCTACGCCCAGATTCTCACCATCGTCAAAATGGTGGAGAACGGCGCCGGGGTGTCCATCGTCGCCGATCTCGCGGTGCCGGCGCCCTTGCTGGCCTTATGCCCCGGCGTGGTGAAAAAGCCGCTGGCGCCCATGGTGAGGCGCGCGGTGGGCCTGGCGGTGCCCAGCCGGAAGCACGTCAGCCCGGCGGTGGCGGCTTTTCTCCACACCTGCAAAACCATGGCCAAGAGCCTGCGCGACGGTTCGCTGGGCGGTTTGTGAGCGGACGCGATGCGGACAGTCCACAAGCCTGTTCAAAGCCTCGCGGGCCAGGGCGAGACAAGGCGAAAGCCGCTGAGAAAGCGGAATGCGCAGGCGGCGCATGAGCATGTTTAAGCGGCGCCCGCCGCGCCACGCGTCGCGAAGCGCGGCAGGCTGTGAACCGATTCTTAGGCCCGCGGCAGGTCAAACCGGGTTTGGCAGCGGCTCTCTATCAGCTGGCCGGCGCGCAGCACCGTGAGCTCGTCGAAAGGCCGGCCAATCAGCTGTACGCCGAACGGCAGCCCGACCCGGTCCAGGCCGGCCGGCACCGTCAGCGCCGGCAGGCCCAGCACATTGGCGGGCGTGCTCAGCCGTATATAGGCGGAGACCACGCTCTCCTCGACGCCGTCCGGCCAGACGAAACTGTCCTGGCCGTGCAGCGGCGCGGTGTGCGGCACGGTGGGGACCAAGAGCAGGTCGATGCCGGCGAAGAGCCGGCGCCAGGCGGCTTGTAGCGCGATCCGAGCGGCCTGGGCCTGGGCGTGTTCATTCTGCGGCACCAGCATGCAGGCTTCCAGCAGCGTCCTCACCTCGTCGCCGTACAGCTGCGGCGCGCGGCGCAGCGCGTCCCGGTGATAGGCGGCGGCTTCCGGCGCTATCAGGCCCCATTGGATGGGCAGGATGAAATCGGTCAGCGGGATCTCGACCTCCACCAGCGTCGCGCCGGCGGCGGCGAGTTCGGCCTGCTGGTCCTGGAGCGCGGCCTGGATGTCCGGCGCGATATGCTCGCAGAAATAATTGCCGGCCACGCCGACGCGCAGCCCCTCCACCCCCTGGCCCAGGCCCTGGCGGTAGCTGTCGGCCGATGGCGGCCGTCGCGTCGCGATGGCGTCCAATAAGGCCGCGGCGTCCGCCACGGTGCGGGTGATGGGGCCGACATGGTCCAGCGAGCCGGACAGCGGCACCACGCCTTGGCGGGACACCAGTTCGTAAGTGGGCTTCAGGCCCACCAGCCCGCACAAGGCGGCCGGCACCCGGATGGAGCCGCCGGTGTCGGTGCCCAGCGCCGCCAGCGCGCCGCCATAAGCCACCGCGGCGGCGGAACCGCCGCTGGAGCCGCCGGGGGAACGCTCCGGCGCCCAGGGATTGTTGGTTTGCGGCGTGGTCAGGCCAAAGGCGAATTCATGGGTATGGGTCTTGCCGGTCAAGATCATGCCCGCCTGTTTGAGCCGGGCGGCCACCTCGCTGTCGGCGGCGGCGAGGTGATGCCGGCGCACTTGCGAACTGGCGGTGGTGGGCAGGCCGGCCGCGTCTATCAGGTCTTTCAGCGCGTAGGGGATGCCGTGCAAGACGCCGCGGTATTTCTTGCGGCGGATTTCCTGCTCGGCCCGCCGCGCGGCGTCCATGGCCTGATCCGCGGCGAGCGTGACATAGGCGGACAGCTGGTCTTCTTTCTCTTGCGCCCGCTCCAGCACCGAGCGGGTCAGCTCCACCGGCGACAACTGGCCGTCCGCTATCTGCCGGGCCGCGTCCACAATGCTCAATTGATAGGCTTGCACGGCGTTTACCTCCAGTCCGGGTCGAAGGGGGGCGCTGAGCGCGCGTCGGCCGGACTCAGCCGGTCCAGCTTGGCGATTTCCGCGCGGATGAAGGCCAGGGTGGCGGCGACGGCCTCCAGGCGATCGGGGGCGAGCTTGAGGCCGGCGGCCTGGGCCAGGGCGGCGACGGCCTCCGGGGCGAGGGTGGGAAGGGCCATGAGGAGCTCCTGGGTTGGGGGCCTGTGCAAGGCCTGGCGCAAGGCATTGAGATTAAGGATTAGAGCAGCTTGTCGTCGGCGTTTCAAAGCCGCGTGGACGGGGACGCCCCACGGAGGCGGCGGATCGTTAAGCGGCGCCTCTAGAGGAAGGTCCAGCCGAAGCCGCCGTCCCGGCGCGTCACCCGGCCGGCGGAGCTGTCGGCGAAGTGGGCGCTGAACACCAGAGCGCGGCGCTCGGCGGCGAAGTCCAGCAGCCAGCGCCGGGATGCCCGCGCCGCGTCCTGCTCCCGGCAGAACACCGAATTCCATTCCGGCCGGTACACCTGCATCGGCGTATGCATCACATCGCCGCAGAACAGCGCCGTCTCGCCGCGCGAACTCAGCGAAATCGACATATGGCCGGCGCAATGGCCGGGCGTGGGGTGGAAGCGGAAACCGTCCTGGTAGTCGCCGCCGTCCAGGCCGATCACGCGCGCCTGACCGGAGGCGATCACCGGCGCCACGCTGTCGTCGAACACCATGCGCCGGCTGTCCGCTTCCGGCGTGGCGAAGAAATCCAGATCGCCTTGCGGCAAAGCATAGAGGGCCTTGGGAAAGGTGGGCGTCCACTGGCCGTTGATCCGCCGCGTGTTCCAGCCCACATGGTCCGCGTGCAAATGGGTCAGCAACACGTGGTCGACGTCCGCGGGCTGGATGCCCGCGCGGGCCAGGCGTTCCAGAAAGGGCGTTTGCAGCCGGTGGAACAGCGGGTTGAACGCGCGTTCCTTGTCATTGCCGACGCCGGTGTCGATCAGGAAAACCTGGCCGGCCCATTCCACCGCCCAGCTGTGCACGCTCAGGGTGAGGCGCGCGCCGTCGGCGTCCAGCAGACCGCGCAAGCCCGGCTCTTGCGCCAGCAGCGTCTCGTTCCAATCGCGGTAGAGGAAGGACGGGGCCAGGCCGTGCAGCAGGGTGTCCGTCACGCGGGTGATCTTGGCGTCGCCAAGTTGATAAGTGGGGCTGATGGTGTCCATTTGGGTCTCTGCGGCTAGGGTGCGCGCCGGCGCGGCCGGCGGCTTGACCGTCACTATCGCGGAAATTATCCATGCTTTCCAATGCCGAATTATTAATTCGTGATAACTTAAAGGCATAGCCAAGCCGAAAGACCCCGCATGGAATTGCGCCATCTTCGTTACTTCATCGCCGTGGCCGAGCACCAAAGTGTGCGCCTGGCCTCCGAGCATCTGCACATCACCCAGCCGGCGGTGTCGCGGCAGATCCAGGACCTGGAACAAGAGCTGGGCCTGCCGCTGTTTGAGCGTTCGCCGCGCGGCCTCAAGCTGACCGCGGCCGGCGCAAGCTATTTGCGCGAGGTGCGCAAAGCGATGGCCGCGCTGGACGACGCGGCCGAGAGCGCGCGGCGCGTGGCCGCCGGCCTTTTGGGCCGGCTGCGGCTGGGCTGCGTGGAGAACGCCGGTTGGGACGGCCTGGTGCCCCAGGCCTTCAGCCGCTTCCAGGCGGAGGCGCCGGAGGTGGCGCTGGAGCTGAGCGTGCTGAACACGCCACAGCAATTGAGCGCGCTGGAGGAGGGCGCGCTGGACGGCGGCTTCATCTACCAATACGAAGACTTGCCGGAAAGCCTGGCCGGCCTGCCCTTGCTGGAGCACGACGTGGTGCTGGCGCTGCCGCGCTGCTGGGACACCGGCCACGACGAGAGCCGCCCCATCGCGCTGCGCAGCCTGGCGGACCGGCCCTTCGTCACCATGCCGCGCGAGGCCTATCCCGGCTATTACGACCGCCTGATCAGCGCTTGCCGGCAACTGGGCGTGCGTCTTAGGGTGGCGCAGGAGGCCGGCACCGAAACGGCGATCTTGTCGCTGGTCTGCGCCGGCATCGGCGCCGCCATCGTCAACTCCGCCAATCTGGGCCGGCCGCCGGCCCAGGCGCGCTTCTTCCGGCTGCGGGATTTGTCCTTGCCGATGCCGCTGAGCTTCGTCAGCCGCAAGGACGCGGCCAACCCGGCGCTGAAGCGCTTTCTGGCCGCGCTGCCGGGCGCTTGAGGCCGCCGGCTCAGCGTTGCGCCGCCCAGCGTCGATAGCGGCGGGCGCGGCAGGCGGCGGCCAGCTGCTGCTGGATCAGCGCCCGCAGCGGCGACACCTGGGGCTTGGGCGTCTTGCCCTGGCTGAGCCGGCGCAGCTGAAACTTCACCGCGGCCATATTGGCGAGCGCCGCCAGCGGCTTGTTGCGCCAGGCGATGGGCGGCAGCGCCGGAGCGGTGTCCTTGCCCTGGCGCCAGTCGCTGGGCAGCATGGGGTCCAGGGCCAGCGCGGTGGCGATGCCCGCCATGGCCACGCCGCTGGCCACCACCTGTTCGGCCACCGGCCGGCGGCGGATGCCGCCGGTGACCATCACCGGCATGGCGGCCACGGTTTGGAGCGCTTGGGCGAACGTCAGGAAATAGGCCTCGCGGGCCAGGGTGCGTCCGTCGCGGGCCTCGCCCTGCATTGCCGGCGCTTCGTAACTGCCGCCGGAAAGTTCGACCAGATCCACCGCCAGCTCATTGAGCCAGAGCACCACCTGGCGGGCGTCGTCGGCGCTGAAGCCGCCGCGCTGGAAATCGGCGGAATTGAGCTTGACCGCCACGGCGAAGCCCGGGGACACCTCCGCGCGCACCGCTTTGACGATCTCCAGCAGCAGGCGGGCCCGGTTTTCCAGCGGGCCGCCCCAGGCGTCCGTTCTTTGGTTGGACAGCGGGGACAGGAACTGGCTGAGCAGATAGCCGTGGGCCGCGTGGATTTCCACGCCGTCGAAACCGGCCTGCTCGGCGAGGCCCGCGCTGCGGGCGAAGCGCCGTATCACATCGGCGATCCCTTGCGGCGTCATCGCCTGCGGCAGGGCGAAATGCCTGGACATCTTGCCCAGGTCCAGCGGCACCGCGGACGGCGCCCAGGTGGCCTGGCCCAGATTGGCCGGCATCTGACGGCCGGGGTGGTTGATCTGCAACCAGAACTGCGCGCCGCGGGAGCGGCCGATCCGGGCCCAGCGCCGGAAGCGCTCCATCTGGCGCTCGTCCTCCAGCACCACGCCGCCCGGCCCGGTCATCGCGCGGCCGTCCACCATCACGTTGCCGCTGATCAGCAGGCCGGCGCCGCCGTCCGCCCAGGCCTGGTAGAGCCTCATCAAGGCATCGGACGGGGCCTGGTCCGCGTCCGCCATGTTTTCTTCCATCGCCGCCTTGGCGATGCGGTTGGGCAGGCTGGAACCGTTGGGAAGGGTCAAGGGGCTGAATAGGGTCATGAGCGCGCGCTCCGGGTTTGATCTTGGCTCAACCATAGGTTTAAAGTTAACTTTAATGTCAAGCCCCGATCGAGAACGCGGATGAAAATTGGAGAATTGGCGAAGCGCTGCGGCATGACCGCCTCCCGCATTCGCTTTTACGAAGCCAGCGGCCTGATCCGGGCGGTGGCGCGCGGGGCCAACGGCTACCGCGATTACGGCCCGGAAGCGCTGTGGGTATTGGACATCATCGCCAGCGCCCAGAGCGCCGGCTTTTCCCTGGACGAGATTCGCCGTCTGCTGCCGACGGAGCCTAAGGCCTGGCAGCATGAGGACCTGCTGGCGGGGCTCATGCGCAAAGTGGCCGAGATCGAACGCTTGCAGCAGCGGCTGGAGCAGAACAAGGCTCAGTTGCGGCGGGTGATCGCCAGCATGGAGAACGGGCCGGAAGGGTTGGCCTGCGACGAGCGGGCCCAATGGGTGTTGAACCGCCTGCGCGACGAGGACGGCGCGGCGGGCGGAGCGCCGGGAAGCGGGCAAGGCCCGCTCCCGGAAAAGTCGTAAACGGGCGCTTAGGCTCAGGTGAAATGCCTTGACCCTCAAGCGGACTTGAAGCTTAAGGTGGCGCAGGCCCGCCGCCGGAAACGGCCGACGCAAACCATGTTCAAACCCCAGCGGCGCTTTGATGAGGAGAAGCCGTCATGAGCAAGCGCATTCTGCATGTGGTGAGCAATGTCGCTCACTACGCCGATCCGTCCGAAGCCACCGGTTTGTGGCTGTCTGAATTGAGCCACGCTTACGAGGTGTTCGCCGCGCAAGGCTGGGAGCAGCAGTTGATCAGCCCGTTGGGCGGCGCCTCTCCCTTGGAGCCGCGCTCGCTGAAATGGCCGAACGCCGACGCCTCGGCGCGGGCCTGGCTGGCCAGCGCCGATAAGCGGGCCTTGCTGGCGGATACCGCCAAGCCGGAAGACATCGCCCCGGCGGCGTTCGACGCGATCTATTTCACCGGCGGCCACGCGGTGATGTGGGATTTTCCGGAGCACGCCGGCCTGCAGCGGCTCGCCCGCGAGATCTACGAGCAGGGCGGCGTCGTTTCCTCGGTGTGTCACGGTTATTGCGGCCTGCTGAATATCCGCTTGTCCGACGGCGCGCTGTTGGTGGCCGGCCGTCGGCTGACCGGCTTTTCCTGGCGGGAGGAAGTGTTGGCCGGCGTGGCCGGCAAAGTGCCCTACAACGCCGAGGAGGAAATGAGGCGGCGCGGCGCCCGCTATGAAAAAGCCTGGCTGCCGTTCATGCCCAAGGTGGTGGTGGACGGCCGGCTGGTGACCGGGCAAAACCCGCAGTCGGCCAAGGCCACCGCCAAGCGAGTGGCCGCCTTGCTGTCGCGCTGAGGCCGGGAGCGCCGGCCTCGCGCGGCCGCGTCAAGCGCCTAGGCCGGCCAGCTCCCCGACGGCGACGCCCAGCGCTTCTTCGAAAGCCTGGAACAGCGCGTCCGCCGCGGCCTCGCCGCAATAAGCGGGATCGCCGCTCAGCCGGAATTCGGCGATGTCCGAGCCCTCGTCCAGATGGACGGCGATATTGACGGGGTAGTGGAAGCGATCCACGCCGTCCCAGTCCCGCAAATCCGCCGTTTTCGAATCCCGCGCCCGGAAATTCGTGAAGTTGAAGGTGTAAAGAAACTCCCGGCCGGGGCTGCGCGCATCGAAAATCGCGCTGAGCGGGTAGAGCGCGTATTTCTCCTGCAGCAGCAGGCGCTGGTGGATGGCCTCAGCCGTTTCCAGCGGGCACGCCAAGGCCTGAAACGACAGCGGCTGCAAATTCCAGAACAGGCCCACCGCGTCCAGCGGATCGCTCAGTTCCGGCACCCGGCCGTTGACCACCATTCCGATCAAGACCTGGGGGTCCCGGGTCGCGCGCGCGATCGCTTGCCCGGCGGCGGCCAAATACAAGGATCGCGTCTGGATGCGCCGCGCGCGCGCGCAGTGGCCGACGCGGGCCACCAGCCGGGGCGCGATGCGTTTTTTGTGCTCCGTCATTCCGGCCGGCGGCGTTCTCCGTCGCTCAAGCGTCTGCGCGCCGGCAAACGGCGCTCGCCGCCAGTATTCAATCGCCGCCGGGTCCAGGGCCATGCGCTGCTGGAGGGCGACGTATTCGGAAAACACGTCCGCGCGCGCCGGCGGCGCGACGGCGTCATGGCGCTGATAGCGCTGGAATACCGCGTCGAAAAAGCGTTGCTGCCCCCAGCCGTCGTCTATCGCGTGGTGGATGCTCAGGAAAACGACGCAGCGGCTGTCCTCGGTTTGGAAGAAGCGCAGCCGCGCCGTTTCGCTTGCCGCCTCGAAGGGCGCGAATGGCGCGTGGAGATCGGCGCGCGCGTACTCGGCAATCCGCGCCCGCTGCCGGGCAGGGGCGTCGCGCCGGAGGTCGACGGCGTCCAGGCGCACCCGTTCCCTGCCCGCGTCGGTGCGGAGAATCGCGTCGCCGTCGCGGACGAAGAGCGTGCGGAAGACGGGATGCCGGGAAAACTCCAAGCGGAAGGCCTCCATGAGCCGCCCGATGTCGAGCGCCGCGTCCACGCAGTCAAACCACTGCTGCACATGATAGACGCCCAGCCCTGCCGGGGCCGCCTGATAGTGCTCCAGCATCAGGCGCTGCATGTCGGACGCGGCGTTCGCGCGTTTCGCCTGCGTCGGCGGCAAGCCGGTTTCGCCCCGCAGGCTGCGGTCGTTCAGGTCCCGGACATTGGGCGAGTGAAACACGTCTTCCACCGTGGCGGCCCAGCCGGCGCGATTGAGCGCCATGATCAGTTCCACGGCGCGGATGGAGTCCCCGCCCAAGGCGAAGAAATCATCGTTAGGACCAAGACGTTCCACGCCGAGCACCCGGCGCCAGATCGCCGTCATGTCGGCTTCGTCGGCCGAGGCCGGCGCGTCCGGCGGGCGTTCGTCGCTCAGGGCCCGCGCCATGTGCGGCAAACGGCTGCGATCGATCTTGCCGTGAGCGGTCAGCGGCAGGCTGTCGATGCAATGAAAGTGGTGCGGCATCATGAAGCCGGGCAGCTTTTCCGCCAGCGCCTGGCGGAGTTCCCGCAAGCTCATCGGCGCGGACGCAAAGCGGAGATAGGCCGACACCAGATCTCGCCCATCCTCGGACGAGGCCTGGACCACCGCGTTGGCGACGCCGTCCAGCTCGCAGAGCGCGGATTCGATCTCGGCCAGCGAAACCCGGAAACCGCGGATCTTCAGGTAGCCGCCCTTGCGTGATTCGTAAACCAGCTCGCCGTGCGGATCGATCTTCGCCAGATCCTGGGTTTTGTACATCCGCTGGCCTTCGCGGCCGGGGAAGGGGCAGGGAATGAAGGCCTCGGCGGTCAGGCCGGGCCGGCCGTGATAGCCGCGCGCCAGTCCCGGACCGGCGACATACAGCTCGCCGACCTCGCCGGGCGTCACCGGCTGCAAGTCCTCGTCGAGCAGGAACAGCGACAAGTCGGGCAAGGCCGAGCCGATGCCGGCGGACTTCCTATGCTTCGTCTCGTCGGCGTCGACCACGTGCAAGGTGACGTGCACGGTGGTCTCGGTGATGCCGTACATATTGACCAGCACCGGGCCCTCGTCGCCCATGGTCTTGAACCAGGGCTTGAGCTGGGTCAGGTCCAGCCGCTCGCCGCCAAACACCACGAAGGCCAGCGATTCCAGGGCCTCGCGCTGTTCCGGATGTTCGCTCAGATACAGGGCCAGCTGATAGAAGAAGGACGGTGTCTGATTGAGCACCGTCGCGCCATGCCGCCGCAAATACGCCAGCAGCGCGGAAGGGTCTCGAATGGTGGCCAGGTCCGGGACCAGCAGGGCGCCGCCATGCAAGAGCGCGCCGAAGATTTCCCAGACCGAAAAATCGAAGGCGTAGGAGTGCAGCAAGGGCCAGACGTCCTCCGGCCCGAAGTCGTAATAAGGCTGGGACTCGGCAAACAGCCGCAGCACATTGCGGTGGGTGATCAGGCTGCCTTTGGGGCCTCCGGTCGAGCCCGAGGTATAGATGACGTAAGCCAGGTTGTCGCGATTCGGCGTGCCGCCGCCCACGGGCGTCTCGTCGCGCGATGGCGCAAAAGCGTCCAGATCAAGCTGCGGGATGTCCTTGGCGGACGCGGCGGCGGCCAGCCGTTCCCGCGATGCCGCATCCACGACGATGAGCTTGGGCTGGGCGTCGCCGACGAGGTAGTCCAGCCGCTCCGCCGGATACTCCGGGTCCAGCGGCAGGTAGGCGCCGCCGGCTTTCAGGATGGCCAGCATGGCGACGATCAGATCGGATGATCTGCGCACGGACAAGCCCACCAGGGTTTCGGCGGTCACGCCCATGGCGCGGAGGCGGCGGGCCAGGGCGTCCGCCCGCTGATCCAGTTGCCGGTAGCTGAGCGAAGCCGCCGCGCATTGCACGGCGATGCGGTCGGGAAAGCGCTGGACTGAGCGGGAGAAGGCCTCGGCAAGCGTTTGGCAGGCGCTGAGTTCTGTTGGATGAGTCATTGGTTTTGCATGTCCTGCCGGCTAGAGCGCTTTGCGCCCTCCGGCGGTTGGTCAGTTGTCGGCGCTTGACATGGGCTCACGTCGCGTCCGCCGCCAAGCCGGCGTTCCCGGCGCCGGCCGGCTTGGGTTTTCTCAGCAGCTTGGGCGTGGCGCGCGGCACCTCCCCGGCGGCCGTCGCGCCGGCGGCCTGCCGCAGCGGCGCGTCGAAGCCCCGCACGCACTGGGACAGCAAGGCCGATAGTTCCGCGCCCATGGCTTCAATCGACGCCGGGTCGAACATATCGGTCGCGTACTCGATGCGGACGCAACTGCGCGCCAGATTGAAGCCGAAGGCCAGGTCGAACTTGGCGATCGGGTTGCTGCCCGGCAGCAAGGCCACGGTCAGGCCGTCCTGCGTCCAGCCGTCGAAGTCTTGATCGACGGTGACCACCGCCTGGAAGACCGGGTGTTGGCCGGGAACGCGCTCCAGGCCAAGCCGATCGACGAGGGAGGAGAACGGCACCCGGTAGCCGGCGTAGCTCGCCTGGGCGGTTTGGCGCACTTTTTCAATGATGTTGCGCGGGGTGTCGGCGGTCTCTATCCGCACCGGCATGGCGAGCAAATTGACGAAATTGCCTATGGTGTCCTCGATCGCGCCGTCGCCGCGTCCGCCATGGGGGAAGCCCAGGCAGACGTCGGCCTGATTGCCGCGCGCGGACAGATAGGCGGCGAGCAGGGCGGCGACGGCCATGAACGGCGAGGCGCCAAGCTGGGCGGCGCGCTGGATGTGCTCGCCCAGCAGCGCCTGGGGCAAGGCGCATTCCAGGAAGGCCCCGGCGTAGTCGCGTCGCAGCGGGCGCGGGCGGTCCGGCCTGAGATTGAGCGGGGCCGCGGTTCCCGCCAGGCGGTCTAGCCAGCGGCTCAGCGCCTTCTGGTAGTCGCGGCTGCGCTGCCAGGCCCGCTCCTCGGCGGCGGCCTCTCTCACCGTCATCGCGGGCCCCACGGCGGGCAAGGCGCCGCCTCGCAGCAGGGTACGCAGATCGCGCAGCCATATCTGCGCGGAATGGCCGTCAAACGCCATGTGGTGAAACACCATCAGCAACACCCAGTGATCGCGGTCGCGGCGCGCCAGGCAAAAGCGGAAGAGCCGGCCGGCGGCGAGGTCGAAGGGGGTCGAGCTGACATCCCGTTCCAGGCTGGCGAAGCCGGCGTCGCGGCGGTCCGGCGGCAGTTGGCTGAGATCCGCGGTTTCGAGTACGCGGGAGGGCGGCGCGCCGACGTCCTGCCGCAGGCCGGCCGGGGTTTCCACAAAGCGCGCGCGCAGGGCTTCATGGCGTTTCAGCAGCTGTTCCAGCGCCGCCTCCAGGCGGGCGGGGTCCAGCTGGCCGCGCATCTCCAGATGCAGCGGGACATTGTACAAGGCGTGGTCCGGGGCCAGTTTCTCAAAGAAATACAGGCTTTGCTGATTGCTGGACAGCTGGCCCAGCCGGTCGTCGGCCTGGGGCCGCGCCAACGCCGCGAGCGCGCCGGTGTCCCGCTCTTGTCCGCGGCTGGCGAGTTCTTGCTCATCAGCCGTCGGCAAGGCATCCGGCCGGCGGGCGGGATCGGCCAGGCATTGCGCGGCGAAGCGGACCAGCCCGTTCAAGAGCCGCTGGGCGGCCGAGGCTTCGAACAAGGCGTCGGCGTACTCTAGCGTCAGCCAGAGGCCGTCGTCGCGTTCGTCCAGCACAAAGCTCAAGTCGCGCTTCGCGCGTCCGGCATGCGCCGCCTGCTCGGTCAGCCGCAGGCCGGCGAGACGCCAGAGCGGGCGCTTTCGCACCCGCGCGGCGACTTGAAACCCTGGCGGCTCCAAGGCGGCGGAGGGTTCAAACGCCATGTTCCGGTTCTCCGCGCCCTGCGCGGCCTGCGTGCGGACCTGGTCCAGCATCTCCCGCAGGGTGGGCTTGGCGTCCAGGCGCAAGCGCAGCGGGAGCGGGGTTTCGAACAGGCCGATGATGTCATTGGCTTCCGCGTGGCGTCGCCCCGGGACGGACGCGTCGATGAGGATTTCATCCCGGCCGCTTTCCGCGCCCAGGAAAAGACCGAGCAAGGATGAGAAAACGACCAGCAAGGCGTCTCCCGTTTCCTGTTGAAGCCGGCGCAATTGTTGTTCCTGCTCAGAGGGGAGCTTGAGCGCCCATTGAGCGCCGTCCGTCGATATCGTGGCCGGCAACGGACCGTCCGCGCCCAATCGTGAAGGCCGGGGCGCGCCGGCGCGCCATGGTTCGCGCTGCCAATGGGCGAAGTCCGCGTAATCGAGCGCATTGGGCGCGAGCTCGACGTCGCCGCCGTTCAAGGCGGCGGCATAAGCCGTGTCCAGGTCTGTAGCCAGGATGCCGGCCGACCAGGCGTCAAAAACAGCCTGATGGAACACCATGACCAGGCTCGCCTCATCATCCGCCGGCTGAAAGAGAGCAAAGCGAAATAAAGGCCCCGTCGCCAGATCGAAGGGGCGGTCGATGACTTCCCGGACGGCCGCGGCCAGGCCGGCGCCGTCCCCGCTCGCCGGCTCCAGGCGCGTCGGCTGGAGCAGGGGGCCGGGCCAGGCGTGCCGCGTCGAGCAAAGCAGCTCGTCGCCGTCGAAGGCCATCGTCGTGCGCAAGGCCTCGTGTTTGGCCACGACCGCGGCCAGGGCCGTCTCCAATGCCGCGGCGTCCAGCGCGCCGCTTATCCGCAGCACGACGGGAAACGAGCATGAGGCGGCGTCCGGCGTCAGCGGATCCAGGTGGAACAGTCGTTCCTGTTGCAAGGACGCAAGCCAGCCGTAGCCGGCATCGAGTGAAAATTTCATAAGCGAATACCTTGGGTCGGCAATCAGTCGACAAGAGCAAGCCTTTATTCAGCCCCGCGCCCCAAGCCGGCGACGGCGTCCTGGAAGCTTTTACGGCGCGCAGCAGACATTGAACAGGCTCAGCAGCTGAAGCTGCTGCAGCCGTACAGCCGTTCCGCGCTCAGGCCCGCGGCGCGGCAGCGCTCGAGGAACTTGTTCGACTCGACGATCTGTTTGCTGTCGGCCGAATACTCCAGGCCGGTGACGAAGCGCATCCAGGGTTCTTGCCCCATCGCGTAGACGTAGATCTTCTTACAGTCGAACTCCTCGACGATGCTCCAGGCGTGCTCGCAGTCGGAACCGGACAAGGTGCGGGATTCGTCGTCGCGCCGGCTGAGCGGGCTGCCGGTGTACGGACCGTACAGCCAGCTGAGCGGCGCGCCGTCGCACTCCATGCCGATGAACAGCGTGTCCGCCTTGCCCAGACGCTCCACGATGCGGCGGTAGAGCGCGCGGTCCTTGCAGTCCGAGTCCGCCAGGAACAGGAAGCGGCGGTTTTTCAGCCGCAGGAACATGCCGTGCTTGCTTTCGATGTCCAGGTCGGCGTGCTCGCCGTAAAACGGCAGGCTGACGATTTCGCCGTCGTCGAAGCGCACGCTTTCCATCGGCTCGAGTTCGGACACGTTGCGGAAGCCGAGCGCGCGCAGCGTGAGCTTCATCGATGGATCGGCCAGGCTGCGGCTGTTGTGGCGCGGCACCAGGAGGCGGCCGATGCGGCCGCGCAATTGCAGCAGCAGTTCCGGGCTGAAGTGGTCCTGATGGTTGTGGGTGATGAACACGTAGTCGATATGGTCGGGCAGATCGTCGAAGGTCAGCCGCTGCGGTTCTCCGTCCCGGTCCCAGGTGACGAAGGGGTCGATCAGGACCGAGGTGGACGCCGTTTGCAACAAGACGCAGGCGTGGCCGAAGTAACGGATGCGGACATCGCCGCCGTGATACTCGGGCTGGTCGCGCCGCGGCGCTTCGGTGTCGAAGAAGCCGCGGAAGCGGGCTTCCTGTTCCGCCGGCACCTTCAGCGCCTGCTTCAGCTCCGCGTAAGGGACGGCGCGTATCCGGCTGGCGGCGAGCGCTTCGTGATGGGGGGCGGCGAAGGGCAGCGGGAGCACCAGCCTGGCGTCGCCGTCCAGCCGGGGCGTGTTCAGAAAGAAATGGCGCTGTTCGTCGCGTTCGGTGCTGAAAGCCAGCGCCTGCCGGTCCGCGTCCGCGGCGGCGGGGTAGCTCAGCAAGGAGTCCAGCACGCGGAGGCCGGGGTGATGGTTGAGGTCGTAGCTGACTTCGACCAGGCCGGCCAGCGTGGGCGGCAACTCGGCGTAGACCGCGTCCAGGCTGTGGCCGCTGGCGGTTTGCTGCAGCTGGCGATTGAGCTTTTGCAGGTCTTCGGCGAAGCGGAGCAGCGGCGCCGCGTCCTTCAGCGTGTCCTGCAGCAGGCGGCGCACCGCGGGCAGATCGCTGGCCGGCAGTTCCAGGAAGGGGCCGCCCAGCATCTGGGGGTTCTTGGAGGCGGCGATGTGCACATTGGGGTTGGCGATGAAGGAGCGCAGCAGCGGAATCTGGCGGAAGGCCAGATTGATCGCCTGCTGAACCGGGGACACCAGATGACTCCAGGCGTACCAGCGGTGGAACAGCGGTTCCAGTTTGACGCCGCTTTTCAGGTAGACGGCCGTGTCGGGATGGGGAGTGTTCATGCTTGCTCCAATGTCGTGGAAGAGGGAGGAAAAGGGCGCGAAGCCGGCGTGCCGGACGGGGCCGTCGCCTCGCTGAGTCCTGCCTGCGACGCGGCGTAGTCCGCGTAGTCGGCGTATGGCCGCGGCAGCGGCGTCCAATCGGGGGCGCCGCCGTCGGCGCGGGCGGCGTAAGCCTGGGCCAGCTCCCGCAGCAGCGGCGCGATCGGCGCGCCGGCGCCGCTGTCTGCGGCCTGGCGCAGCGCGGCGGGCAAGGCCAGGCCGTTGGCGGCCTTGATCGTCGCCCCTGTTTCGGCCGGCGCGTTCAGGGTGGCGTGACGGCGGCCCAGCTCGCGCAAGGCCTGGCGCAAGGCCGGCAGCTCCAGCTCGCCGTCGCAGCGCAGCGAGACCGGCGCGCCGTCTTGCCGGCGGACGGTCAGCCAGAACGAGCGGCCGCCGGCCGCCGACGAGGATTCGTCCGGGCGGCCAAACGCCGGGCGCCGCGCCAATTCGGCGACGCTGGGGGCGAGGAAGAGCTGTTCCATCGACAGCTTGACGCCCAGCTTGCCGCGGATGAGGGCGGCCAGCCGCATCGCCAGCAGCGAGTCGCCGCCCAATTCGAAGAAGCCGGCGTCCAGATCCACGGCCGGCAGCCGCAGCGTCTCCGCGAACAAGGCCGCCAGCGTCTGTTCAAGCGGCGTGGCCGGCAAGCGTTGCGGCGCGGCCGCGAAGACCGGCGCCGGCAGCGCGCCGCGGTCCAGCTTGCCGTGGGCGTTCAAAGGCAGCGCGGGCAAGACCGTCACCGCGGCGGGCACCATGTAGTCGGGCAGGCCGGCGGCCAGCCCGGCGCGCAGCCGCGCGCCGTCCAGGCTGGCGCCGGCGCGCGGGACGGCGTAGGCGACCAGGCGCTTGCGGCCGTCGTCGTCGACAGGCAAGACCACGGCCTGGGCCACGCCGGTTTGCGAGCGCAGCGCGGCCTCGATCTCGCCCGGCTCGATGCGATAGCCGCGCAGCTTGATCTGCTGATCGAGCCGGCCCAGGAATTCCAGCTGGCCGTCCGCCAGGCGGCGCGCCTTGTCGCCGCTGCGGTAGAGCCGGCTGCCGGGCGCGCCGAAGGGATTGGCGACGAAACGCTCGGCGCTGAGCGCGGGGCGGTTAAGATAGCCGCGCGCCAGACCGGCGCCGGCCACGTACAGCTCGCCGGCGACGCCGACGGGCACCGGCTGCAAGGCCTCGTCCAGCAGATAGACCTGGCTGTTGAGCACCGGCCGGCCTATGGGCGGCGCGCCGTCGGTCAGGCGGTCGCTCAGGGTGGCGCAGATGGTGGATTCGGTGGGGCCGTAGGCGTTGATCATCCGGCGGCCGCGCGCCCATTTGGCCACCACCTCGGCGGGGCAGGCGTCGGCGCCGACCAGCAAGGCGCCGGGCAGCAGATCCGGCGCCGGTTCCAGCATGGCCAGCAGCGCCGGCGGCAGCAGCGCGTGGCTGACGCGCGCGGCGCGCAGCGTGCCCGGCAGGCTGTCGGCGTCCAGCTGCCTGGCGTTGGCGGGCACCAGGCAGGCGCCGCCGGCGAAGGCCATCAGCATTTCCAGCACCGAGGCGTCAAAGCCCGGCGAGGAGAATTGCAGCACGCGCGCGGACGCGTCCAGCGCGCAGCGCTCCTTCAGGTCTTGCGCCAGGCTGGCCAGTCCGGCGTGGGCGACCGAGACGCCTTTGGGCCGGCCGGTGGAGCCGGAGGTGTAGATCACGTAGGCCAGATCGTCCGCCGTCAGCGGGCGCAGCCTTTCTTGCTGGCCGATGTCGCCGTCCGCGAAGCTATCGTCGGCCTCCGGCGCCATCACCGGCCCGGCGGTTTGCGGCAGGCGGGCGGCGGAGCCGGCGTCGCTCAGCACCAGGGCCGGGCGGGCGTCGTCCAGCATCAGCGCCAGCCGCTCCGCCGGGTAGTTGAGGTCCAGCGGCAGATAGGCGGCGCCGGCTTTCAGCGCCGCCAGTTGCGCGACGAGCAGCGCCGCCGATTTGGGCAGCGCCACCGCCACCAGCCGGCCGGGTCCGACGCCCGCGGCGATCAGCCGCCGGCCCAGCCGGTTGGCCCGGCGGTTGAGCTCGGCGTAGCTCAAGGTTTCACCGTCGCAGTCCAGCGCCGGCGCGTCCGGCGCGCGGCGGACTTGCCGCTCGAACAGCTCGCACAGCGGCAGCGGCGCGATGTCGCGGGCGCTGGCCTGGCCATCCAGCAGCAGGCGGCGCTCATCCTCGTCCAGCAGGTCCAGACGGCGCACCGGGCCGTCGGGGTCGCCGGCCAGCTGCGCGAGCACGGCGGCGTAGCAGCGGGCGTAGCGCCGCAACGCGTCGGCGTCGTGGGCGTCGCGGTGGGCGGTCAGGCTGCCGGCGATGCGCGCGCCGTCGGGGCGGAAATTGATTTGCAGCGCGAAGCTGTTGTCCATCGCGCTGTCCTGCTGACGCCAGTCGGCCAGCGCTTCCAGCGCCTGGAAATGCGTGTAATTGAAAATGGCCTCGCCGGCGTCGCGCAGGCCGGCGTCGCGCAGCATGGTGGCCAGCGGATAACGCCGGTGCGGCAGCAGCGCCCGTTCCGCGTCAATCACGCGGCTTATCAGCCGGGTCCAGGGTTCGCGCCGGATCTCCATGCGCAGCGGCACCGAGTTCAGGAACAGGCCCACCATATGCTCCGCGTCCGCGGTTTCCGGCCGGCCGTTGGTGACCAGCGCGGTGCAGGCGCCGCTTTTGCCGGTCAGCATGGCCAGCGCCGCCAGGTGGGCGGCCAGCAGCACCGATTTCAGCGGCGCGTTCAAGCGGCGCGCCAGCGCGGTCAGCGCCGTCGAAACCGGCTCGTCTATGGCGATGTCGGCGTGGATCTGCAGCGGGCCGTCGGCCGCCAAGGCGGCGTTCTCCTCCCGCGCGAGCAGCGCGGCGGCGGCTTCGTAGCCGCGCAGCTGTTCCCGCCAGAAATCCCGGCTGGCCGGCGAGGCCATCGCCTGGCGCTCCAGCGCGATGTAGTCGCGGTAGCGGCTGGCCAGCGCGGGCGGCCGGCAGGGCTGGCCGGCCAGCTCGGCCTGGTAGAGCTGGGCGAGTTCGACGATGAAGACGGAGTCGCTCCAGCCGTCGAGGATGGCGTGGTGGATGCGCAGCGTCAGATGGAAGCGCCGTTCGCCCAGCCGGTGGGCGTGGGCGTGCAGCAGCGGCGCGGCCCCGGGATCGAAAGCTTGTTTGGACCAGGCGGCGATGAAGGCCGTAAGGGTTTCTTGCTGCGCGGCGGGCGGCAGCTGTCCGAGATCGCTCTCTCCCAGCGGAATGGCGGCCGTCGCCAATACCAGTTGCAAGGGTTCGAGATAGCCGTCCAGCGCGAAGCGGGTGCGCAGCAGCTCGTGCCGCCGGCACAGCGCGTCCAGCGCGCGGCGCAGCGCGGCGGCGTCATAAGGCAGGGACACCGCCAGCCCGACGATGTTGTGGTACAGCGTCGAGCCGTCGCGGAAGGCGCTGTGGAACAGCATGCCCTGTTGCAATTGGCTGAGCGGGTAGGCGTCCACCGCGTTCGGCGGCAGCCGCCGGCGGTCGGCGGGGTCCAGCAGGGAAAAGGGTTCGGCCGGCGCGGCGGCGGCCGCCGCCTGTTCGGCATGGGCGGCCAGCAGCGCCACGCTGTGGTGTTCGAACAGGCTGGCCAGTTCGAAGGAGACGCCGGCTTTGAGCGCCAGGCCCTTCAGCCGCAGCGCCAGCAGCGAATCGCCGCCGAGGTTGAAGAAGCTGTCGTCCAGGCCGACGCGCTCCAAGCCCAGGGTTTGGGCGAAGGCCTCGGCCAGCAGCTTTTCTTTCTCGGTGACCGGCTCGCGGTGCTCGGCCAGGGCGAGTTCCGGCGCCGGCAGGGCGCGGCGGTCCAGCTTGCCGTTGGGCGTCAGCGGCAGCGCGTCCAGCGTCACCCAGGCGGCGGGCACCATGTAGTCGGGCAGGCGGGCGGCCAGCGCGTCGCGCCAGCGCGCGACGTCAACTTCGATGCCGGCGGCAGGCACCGCGTAGGCGACCAGCCGGCGCTGCCCGGGCGCGTCCTCGCGGATCAGCGCCACGGCCTGGGCGACGCCGGGCTGGTCCAGCAGCGCGGCTTCGATCTCGCCCAGTTCGATGCGCAGTCCGCGCAGCTTGACCTGGTGGTCGAGGCGGCCCAGGTAGTCCAGCGCGCCGTCCTCGCGGCGGACGACGCGGTCGCCGGTGCGGTACAGCCGCTGGCCGGCGGCGAAGGGGTGGGCGACGAAACGCTCGGCAGTCAGAGCCGGACGGCGCAGATAGCCGCGGGCCAGGCCGACGCCGCCCAGGTACAGTTCGCCGGGAATGCCGGGCGGCAAGGGCCGCAGCATGGCGTCGAGCACGAAGAGCTGGGTGTTCCAGATCGGGTGGCCGATGGGCACCGAGCGGCTGTCGCGCACCGGATCGCAAGTCCAGGCGGTGACGTCGACGGCGGCCTCGGTGGGGCCGTAGAGATTATGCAGCGGGCAGGGCAGCGTCTGGGCGGCGCGGGCCAGCAGCGGCGCGGGCAAGGCTTCGCCGCTGCACAGCACGCGGCGCAGGCTGGCGCAGCCGGCGCTGGTGGGCTCCTGCAGGAAAGCGTCCAGCATGGAGGGGACGAAATGCAGGGTGGTGACGCCGCGGCGGCGGATCAGCTCGGCCAGATAGACGGGGTCGCGATGGCCGTCGGGCCGGGCCAGCAGCAGCGAGGCGCCGGCGATCAGCGGCCAGAAGAACTCCCAGACCGAGACGTCGAAGCTGGACGGGGTTTTTTGCAGCACCACGTCGTCGTCGGCCAGCGGGTAGGCGTGCTGCATCCACAGCAGGCGGTTGACGATGGCGCGGTGGCTGTTGACGGCGCCCTTGGGGCGGCCGGTGGAGCCGGAGGTGTAGATGACGTAGGCCGGATGCCTGTCGTCGCCGGGGAGCTCCAGCGGCGCATCGGACAGGGTCTCGAGCACATCGTCGATCTGGTCCAGGCATAAGGCGTGTTCGACCGGCAGGCCGGCCAGCAGCTCGGAGCGGGACAGGACCACGGCGGGCTGGGCGTCGGCCAGCATGAAGGCGATGCGTTCGGGCGGGTAGTCGAGATCGAGCGGCAGATAAGCGCCGCCGGCCTTGAGCACGGCGAGCAGGGCCACGACCAGATCGATGGAGCGGGGCAGCGCG
Source organism: Chromobacterium sp. FG22 (assembly GCF_057809415.1). Lineage (NCBI taxonomy): Bacteria > Pseudomonadati > Pseudomonadota > Betaproteobacteria > Neisseriales > Chromobacteriaceae > Chromobacterium > Chromobacterium sp. FG22. Next base: position 181,731 of record NZ_JBMDJX010000010.1, read on the forward strand.
ACGGCGACCAGGGTTTCCGGGCCGACGCCGTCGGCGCGCAGTCGGCGGGCGAGGCGGTTGGCGCGTTGGTGCAACTGGCGGTAGCTGAGGGCGGCCTCGTCGAAGCGCAGCGCCTCGGCGTCGGGGCTGAGTTCCGCCTGGCGTTCCAGCAACTGGGTCAGGGTGGCGGCGGGCAGCGCGGCGTCGGTGCGGTTCCAGGCGGCGAGCGCGTCTTGCTGGGCCGGCGTGGCCGGCTGGATGCGGGCGAGCGGCAGCTCGGGCTGTTCGGCGATCAGGCGCAGCAGCTCCAGCAACTGCCGGGCGATGCCGTCGACGGCGTCGGCGGAGAAGAGGTCGGGCCGGTAGCCGAAGCGCAGCTCGAGCTCGGGTCCGGGGACGGCGCACAGGCTGAGCGGGTAGTGGGAGGTGTCGGCGCCGTCGCCGCCGAGCGGAATCAAGGCCAGGCCGTCGGCCACCTCGCCGTCGGCCGCGCCGGGCAGCGCCGGATAGCTTTCGAAAACCAGCAGGGTGTCGAACAGCTCCGTTCTTCCCGCCGCCTGCTGGATCTCGGCGAGGCTGAGGTGCTGATGCTCGATCAGCGTGGCCTGCTGGGCCTGCAGGCGTTGCAGCAGGGCGGTCAGGGTTTCCTCGGGCCGCAGCCTCAGGCGCAGCGGGACGGTGTTGATCAGCAGGCCGACCATGCGCTCGACGCCGGGCAGCTCCGGCGGGCGTCCGGAAACGGTGACGCCGAAAACGACGTCGTCGGCGGCGGAGAGGCGGGCGAGCAGAATGGCCCAGGCCGCTTGCAGCAGGGTGTTGAGGGTGACGCCCAGTTGGCGGGCCCGCGCCTGCAGCGGGGCGGTTTCGGTTTGCCGGGACAGGATCAGCTGGCGTTCCCCCGCGGCGGCGGCGCCCAGTTTGGCCGGCTCGTCCAGCGCGTCCAGGCTGGCGGCCCAGGCGCGGGCGGCGGCGGCCTTGTCCTGCTGTTGCAGCCAGGCCAGATAATCGCGGTAGGGCGCGGCCGGCGGCAGCGCGGCCGATTCTCCCTGGCGGTAGAGCGCGAACAGCTCGTCCATCAGGATGGGCATGGACCAGCCGTCGAACAGCAGGTGGTGGAAGCTCCACAGCAGTTGATGGCGTTCCGCGTCCAGCTTGACCAGGATGAAGCGCAGCAGCGGCGGCTTGCCCGGATCGAAGCGGCGGCGCAGATCCGCCTCCAGCAGCGCGTCCAGCGCAGCGGCGTCCCGGCCGGACAGATCTTCCTCGCGCCAATCCAGCTCGAACTCGCGGGGCACCACCTGACGCGGCTGCGCCAGCCCCTTGTAGACGAAGGCGGCGCGCAGATTGGGATGGCGTTGCAGCAGCGCCTCCGCCGCGCGCCTGAGCCGGCCGGCGTCCAGGACGCCGCGCAGCTCGAAGCGGTTGCGGACATGATAGGCGTCCACCTCGCGTTCGTCGTACAGCGCGTGAAACAGCAATCCTTGCTGCAATGGCGACAGCGGCAGGATTTCGGCGATCTTCGACATCGTGAACCTCGCAATGGGCGGCCGCCGTCGGCGGCCCCCCGGAAAGTATTTGGAACAGGCTCTTAGAGCCTGTTCAAAGTCTCGCGAGCAAGGGCGAGACAAGGCGAAAACGAGC